>NZ_JBHVKJ010000004.1:0-190549 GCF_042798275.1 Nocardioides sp. NPDC057767
GCCCGGGCCAGCTCGACGAAGGCGCGGGCGGCCGGGGAGAGCTGATCGGCGCGGTAGACGACCCCGACGCTGCGGCGAACCTCGGGGTCGATCGTGCGCAGCACGACCTTGCGCAGGACGCGCTCGGCCAGCCGTTCGGGCAGGAACGTCGCCCCGGCCCCCATCGCCACCAGCTCCCAGATCGCCTGCCGGTGGGCGCATCGGATCGCCACCTGTCCGATCGCGTTGCGCAGCTCTGGGTCGGCGATGACGCTGCTGAGCCGGTCGTCGACCTCGAGCACCAGCGGGATCTGGCGGACGAGCTCCAGCGGCACCGGGTCCGGTAGGTCGGTCGCGAGCTCGGGCGTCATCGCCAGCATCACCCGTTCCGTCCACAGCTCGTCGACGGCGAGCGCGTCGGGGCGGATCGAGAACTGGGTCAGTCCGACCTCGGCCCGTCCCTGTCGCACCGCGGCGACGACACCGGCGGGACTGCCCGGATCGTCGACGTGCACCTGGATCTCCGGATGCCGGTCGCGCAGCTCGCTGACCAGCTCGGAGAGCGGCGTGATCGTGAGGTTCGCCAGCGCGGCGACGATGAGCCGGCCTCCGCGCAGGTCTCGCACCGCGCCGACCTTGCGCCGGGCCTCCTGCGCCTCCCGGAGCACCCGCCGCGCTGGCTCGACGAACGCCACCCCCGCGGCATTGAGCTCGAGGGTGCGGTTGCTGCGGTCGAAGAGCGGGGCGCCGACCTCGCGCTCGAGGTTGCGGATCGCCTGCGACAGCGACGGCTGGGAGATGTAGAGGGTGTTGGCAGCCTTGGTCACGCTGCCGTGGTCGACCACTGCCACGAAGTACTCCAGCAGCCGCAGATCCACGGCCCGACCTTACGCCGAGCCGGCCGTGACGGTTGTACGCGGGCGCGATCCGCGCAAGGCTTCGGGCATGACGTCGCCGCTGGTCCGGGTCCATTCGCTGACGACACGTGTCGAGGCACCGATCGAAGAGGTCTTCGAGTGGCATCGGAGGCCAGGAGCGATCCACCGGCTGATGCCGCCGTGGACGCCGGGGGAGGTGCGGGTGGAGGCGACCGACCTGGCCGACGGCACCGCGGTGCTCTCGCTCGGCCGGGGAGTGGACTGGGTGGCTCGCCACGACCCCGAGGCCTATGACCCGCCGCACCTGTTCACCGACCGGCTGGCCTCGCTGCGTCCGCTCTCGTGGACCCATCGGCACGAGTTCGCCGCCTCCGGTGAGGCCACGCTGGTCACCGACCGGATCGAGACCAACGTGCTCGGCAAGATGGTGGACCGGATGCTCGGCTACCGTCACGCGCAGCTGGCTGCCGACCTGGCCGCCCACCACAGGACGTACGCAGCGGGGAAGAGCCTCACCGTCGCGGTCACCGGTTCGAGCGGGACTGTCGGGCGGGCCCTGGTCCCGTTCCTCACCACCGGTGGGCACCGGGTGATCCGGCTGGTCCGGCATGTGCCGACAGGGGAGGACGAGCGCCGCTGGGACCCGTCGGCACCGGCGCCGGATCTCCTCGACGGCGTCGACGCGGTCGTCCACCTGGCCGGGGCGTCCATCGCGGGCCGTTTCACCGAAGCGCACAAGGCGGCGATCCGCGACTCCCGGATCGAACCGACCCGGCGGCTGGCCGAGACGGCGGCCCGCAGCGGCGTGCCCACCTTCGTGAGCGCCTCCGCGATCGGGATCTACGGCGCCGACCGCGGCGACGAGGTCCTCACCGAGACCTCGGCGCACGGCACCGGATTCCTCGCCGACGTGGTCGCCGACTGGGAGGCGGCCAGCCGGGTCGAGGGACCGCGGGTGGTCAACGTGAGGACGGGAATCGTGCAGACCCCGGCCGGCGGCGCGCTGCGGCTCCAGCGACCGCTGTTCGCGGCCGGTCTGGGCGGGCGGCTCGGCAGCGGCGAGCAGTGGCTGAGCTGGATCGGCATCGACGACCTGGTCGACATCTACCATCGTGCGCTTCTCGACGAGACCCTGGAGGGCCCGATCGACGCGGTCGCCCCCGAGCCGGTCACCGGCCGGGTCTACGCACAGACCCTCGCCCGCGTGCTCCGTCGCCCCGCGCTGCTGCCGACCCCGGCCCTCGGCCCACGGCTCCTGCTCGGCAAGGAGGGCGCCGAGGAGATGGCGCTGGCGAGCCAGCGGGTCGAGCCGGCCGGTCTCGGGAGCGGCCACGAGTTCCGCCACCCCACGCTGGAAGCGGCCCTGCGCCACGTGCTCGGGCGGTGAGAGGCGGCCGTGGAGGCCGCCCGCGCGGTCAGCCGGTCGGCAGCGCGGTCCGGGTGAGGCTCTCGGAGATCTCCCACAGCCGCGCGGCGTCCTCGGCACCGACCAGCGGCCGGTAGAGCGCCTGCTCCGCGGGCGCGCCGCCGAGGTGCCCCGGACCACTGGGACCGTACATCCGGCCGCCGACGGCATCGGGCGACGTCGCGGCCAGCAGCGCGGGGAGGGCCGCGGTCTCGGGGGTGCCCAGAAGGATGCCGCGTGCCGAGAGCCAGCGGATCATGCGTACGGAGGCGGTGTCGGTCTCGCGTCCGATCTCGGGCCGCGCGGCTAGCAGGTTCGTCGGGGCGACACCGGGGTGGGAGAGGTTGCTGGCGATGCCCCAGTCGCCGGCTCGGCTGCGCCGGTCCAGCTCGAGGCCGAAGAGGCCGACGGCGATCTTGGACTGGCTGTAGGCCTTCATGTCGTCGTAGCTCCGCTCCCAGTTGGGGTCCTCCCAGTTCACCGCGCCGCGCCTCGCCGCGACGCTGACCTGGGAGGTCACCCGGGCCCGCCCGGCTCGCAGCAGCGGCAGGATCCGGGCGACGAGGGCGAAGTGGCCGAGGTGGTTGGTGCCGAGCTGGAGCTCGAACCCGTCGGCGGTCGTCTGTCGCTCCGGCGGCGTCATCACCCCGGCGTTGTTGATCATCAGGTGGAACGGCTGGTCCTCGCCCAGAAGCGTCTCGGAGAGCGCGGCCACCGACGCCAGCGAGGACAGGTCGAGGTCGCGCAGCGAGACCCTCGCCTCCGGGACCTGCCCGCGGATCGTGGCCAGCGCCTTCTCGCCCTTGGCGGCGTTGCGTACGGGCATGACGACCTCGGCCCCGGCCGCCGCCAGCCGGGTGGCGATCACCAGCCCCATGCCGTCGCTGGCCCCGGTGACCAGGGCTCGTCTGCCGGACAGGTCCGGGATCGTGATGTCGATGGGTCGGCGTGGCATCGGTCTGCTCCTCGAGAAGGGCTCTGCGGTCGGATCCATCCTCGGTCGCGCTCCCGGGTCTATCCAGGGTCTGCCGATCCCAGCCTCCGCGGGCGGCGCATGCGTCCGGTCCGCGCGGGGTACTTCGACACCGGTGAGCAATCGGGAGCGCGATGTGATGCGGCGTCTGCTGGATGCCGGCGGCACGACGTACGCGGAGGAGGCCGGCATCCGGCTTCGCGACAAGCCGTCGCCGCTCTACCGGCTGCTCGTCCTGGCGATGCTCTCCTCGACCCGGATCTCGACCGACATCGCGGTCGCGGCGGCGCGCGAGGTGTCGGCGGCCGGATGGCGTACGCCGCAACGGCTGCTCGACTCGACCTGGCAGCAGCGCGTGGACGCCCTCGGGCGGGCGCACTACCGCCGTTACGACGAGAGCACCGCGACCAAGCTCGAGGAGCAGGCCCGGTGGCTGCTGGACACCTACCGCGGCGACCTGCGCCGGCTCCGCCCCACGTCTCATGACGACGCCGAGGCGCTGATCGACGCGCTCACCGAGTCGCCCCGCGTCGGCCCGGTCGGAGCCCGGATCTTCTGCCGCGAGGTCCAGGACGTGTGGCCGGCGCTGTCGCCCTTCCTCGACGGCCCGCTCCTGGACCAGGCCGGGGAGCTCGGCCTGCCCGAGGACCCGGACGAGCTCGCCGCGCTGGTCCCCGACGGGCGCTGCGCACCGCTCGCGGCGGCGCTGACCCGAGCGCGTCACGGGCTTCCCGGTCTCGAGCAGAGCTGAGGCCCTCCCACCTGCCTGTGGCGATGCCGCTTAGGATCACCGCATGGATCGCGGGGAGTCGAAGAACGCGCCGAGCATGGCGGATGTGGCGGCCCGGGCAGGGGTCTCGCACCAGACCGTGTCCCGGGTGGTCAACGGCTCTGATGCCGTACGCGGCGACACCCGCGACCGGGTGCTGGCGGCGATCGAGGAGCTGGGATACCGCCGCAACAAGTCGGCGCGGGCGCTGGTGACGCGTCGGTCGGGACGACTGGGCCTGCTCTACTCCCAGCCGCACCTCTACGGGCCGGGCACGCTGGCCGCCTCGGTGCACCAGGCCGGCCAGCGGGCCGGCTACGACGTCATCCTGAGCCCGGTGCCGCACATGGACGCGACCTCGGCGGAGGGGGCGATCGAGGCGCTGCTCGATGACGCGGTCGAGGCCGTGCTCCTCGGCGTCTCGCACCAGTCGTTGGAGGACCTGGTCGCTCAGATCGCGTCCACGGTCGAGGTCGTGATGATCCACAGCGACCCGCCGGAGGGGGTGCGCTCGGTCGGGATCGACCAGCGCGCCGGAGCCGTGCTGGCCACGCAGTATCTGCTGGACCTCGGCCACCGCACCATCGCCCACGTGGCCGGTCCGGTCGGCTGGATCGACGCCGGACAGCGCCGGGAGGGCTGGCTGGCCGCGCTGCGCGAGGCCGGTGCGCAGCCGGGTCCCGAGATCCTCGGTGACTGGTCGAGCCGGAGTGGCTACGAGGCCGGCGCCGCGATCGCCCGCGACCCGTCGGTCACCGCGGTCTTCGCGGCCAACGACTCGATGGCGCTCGGGGTGATCCGGGCCCTGCACGAGGCCGGTCGTCGCGTACCTCAGGACGTGAGCGTCGTCGGCTTCGACGACGTCCCCGACGCCGCCTATCTCTGGCCGCCGCTGACCACCGTCCGGCAGGACTTCGCCTCGCTGGGCGAGCTCGCCGTGGAGGTGGCCACCAAGGCCATCGCCGACGGCACCGTCGAGGTGCCGCCGCTGCTGCAGCCCGAGCTGGTCGTGCGGTCCTCGGCTGCCCACGTGTCGAGCTGACCGATCACCGCCGAGGCGTCAGGTACGTCGGGTCGAGACGTCACGTAGGTCGGCCGAGACGTCACGTAGGTCGGCCGCGTTGGCATCGCCATGCCAACTCGCCCGACGGGGCTGACGTTTCGCCCGGCTGACGTCTCGGCATCGCCCTTCGGGAACACGAGGTAACTGGGGCGTAATATGTTAGCGTTCACATCGCCTCGAACCCCACCCCGAGCCGTCGGGCAGAAACGGAGCCGTGATGACGCAGCGAGCAGGCCAGCTGCCTGACCTCGAAGAGACCGCGCTCGGCATCGAGCTGGGCTCCACCAACATCAAGGCGTGCCTGATCGGGCCCGACCACGCGCCCATCGCCACCGGTTCCCACCTGTGGGAGAACGAGCTCGCCGACGGGCTGTGGACCTACTCGCTCGAGGCGGTCTGGGCGGGCGTCCAGGGTGCCGTCGCCGCGCTCGGCGACGAGGTCGAGCGCCGCTACGGCACCCGGCCGACGACGTTCGGGTCGATCGGGGTCTCGGCGATGATGCACGGCTACCTCGCCTTCGACGGGGCCGGCGAGCTGCTGGTGCCGTTCCGTACCTGGCGCAACACCAACACCGCGGTCGCCGCCGCCGAGCTGTCGCAGACCTTCGGCACCAACATCCCGCTGCGCTGGTCGATCGCCCACCTCTACCAGGCGATCCTCGACGACGAGCCCCACCTGCCCCGGATCGCCTCGCTGACCACCCTCGCGGGCTACGTCCACCGGGCGCTGACCGGCGAGCACGTGCTCGGTGTCGGCGACGCCTCCGGGATGTTCCCCGTCGACCCGGCCACCGGGACCTACGACCAGCGGATGCTCGAGCAGGCCGGTCACCTGGCCGCCGCCAAGCATCCCGGCCTGCGGATCGAGGGGCTGCTCCCGCAGGTCCTCCCGGCGGGGGCCGACGCCGGCCGGCTCACCGCCGAGGGCGCGGCGCTGCTCGATCCCACCGGCACGCTGCGGCCGGGCATCCTGCTGTGCCCGCCCGAGGGCGATGCCGGCACCGGGATGGTCGCCACCAACTCGGTGGCCCAGCGCACCGGCAACGTCAGCGCCGGCACCTCGATCTTCGCGATGGTCGTCCTCGAGGAGCCGCTCGCCACCGTCCACCACGCCATCGACGTCGTCACCACCCCGGCCGGCGACCCGGTCGCGATGGTGCACTGCAACAACGGTGCCAGCGAGCTCGACGCCTGGGCCGGCGTCTTCGGCGAGTTCGCCGCCGCGCTCGGTCACCCCTGCGAGCCCGACGCCGTCTTCGGGGCCCTGCTCACCGCGGCGCTGAAGGGCTCGCCCGACGGCGGCGGGCTGCTGGCCTACAACTACCTGGCCGGCGAGCCGATCACCGGCCTCGACGAGGGCCGCCCGCTGTTCGTACGCACCCCCGGCAGCCGCCTCGATCTCGCCGGCTTCGCGCGTGCACAGGTCTACGGCGTCTTCGGCACCCTCGCCCTCGGCATGCGCGTGCTCGCCGACCAGGGCGTCGAGATCGACGCGATGTTCGCCCACGGTGGCTTGTTCCGCACCGCGGGCGTCGCCCAGCGGCTGCTCGCCGCGGCCACCGGTGCGCCGGTCGCGGTCGGTCACACCGCCGGCGAGGGCGGTGCCTGGGGGATCGCGGTCCTGGCTGCGTACGCCCGGACGACGACGGCCGGCAGCGACATCGCCCTGAGCGCCTATCTCGCCGAGCGCGTCTTCGGTGACATCGACCTCGAGGTCGTCGAGCCGGACGCCTCCGACCTCGCCGGGTTCCGGAGCTACCTGGAGCGCTACCAGGCCGGCCTGGACATCGAGCGTGCCGCCGTTGCCGCGCTCGCCGCCAAGCCAGTGAACACAGAAGGAGACCAGTGATGACGGGCGTCCCCACCGCTCTTCGCGCCGCCGTCGACGCCGCCAAGGAGCGCGTCGCCGCGCTGCACGCCGAGCTGCCCCGCTGGGAGCTGGTCGTGTGGACCGCCGGGAACGTCTCCGAGCGGGTGCCGAACCCCGACGGCGAGGACCTGCTGGTCATCAAGCCGTCCGGTGTTGCCTACGAGGACATCACCGCCGAGGCGATGGTCGTGTGCGACCTGGCCGGCAACCTCGTCGAGGGAGAGCGTTCGCCGTCCTCGGACACCGCCGCGCATGCGTACGTCTATGCGAACATGCCCGAGGTCGGGGGAGTGGTCCACACCCACTCCACCTACGCCACCGCCTGGGCCGCCCGCGGGGAGGAGATCCCCTGCGTGCTCACGATGATGGCCGACGAGTTCGGCGGGCCGATCCCGGTCGGTCCGTTCGCGATCATCGGCGACGACTCGATCGGCCGCGGCATCGTGGAGACGCTGCGGGAGTCGCGCAGCCCGGCGGTGCTGATGCGCAACCACGGCCCGTTCACCATCGGCAAGGACGCCCGTGCCGCGGTCAAGGCCGCGGTGATGTGCGAGGAGGTCGCCCGCACGGTCCACATCGCGCGCCAGCTCGGTCAGCCGCTGCCCATCGACCAGCGCCACGTCGACTCCCTCTACGACCGCTACCAGAACGTCTACGGCCAACACTGAAAAGGATCCCCCATGAGCAAGCCCTACGCAGACCGCGAGGTCTGGTTCTTCACCGGCAGCCAGGACCTCTACGGCGAGGAGACCCTCCGCCAGGTGGCTGAGCAGTCCCAGGAGGTCGCCTGCGCCCTCGACGCGTCGGACGACGTACCGGCGAAGGTCGTGTGGAAGCCCGTCCTGAAGGACGCAGCGTCGATCCGCCGAGCGATGCTCGAGGCCAACTCCGACGACAACGTCCTCGGCGTGATCACCTGGATGCACACGTTCAGCCCGGCCAAGATGTGGATCACCGGCCTCGACACACTGCAGAAGCCGCTGCTGCACCTGCACACCCAGGCCAACGTCGAGCTCCCCTGGTCGGAGATCGACATGGACTTCATGAACCTCAACCAGGCCGCCCACGGTGACCGGGAGTACGCCTACATCGCCACCCGCCTCGGCGTCGCCCGCACCACCGTCGTCGGCCACGTCTCCAACCCGGCGGTCACCCGCCGCGTCGGCACCTGGGTCCGCGGCGCCGCCGGCTGGGCAGCCACCCACGGGCTCAACCTGGTCCGCTTCGGCGACAACATGCGCAACGTCGCGGTCACCGAGGGCGACAAGACCGAGGCCGAGCTGCGCTTCGGCGTCTCGGTCAACACCTGGGGCGTCAACGACCTGGTCGCCGCGGTCGAGGCGGTGGCCGAGGACGCCGTGGACGCGCTGGTCGCCGAGTACGAGGACCTCTACGACGTCGTCCCCGAGCTCCGCAGAGGCGGCGAGCGTCACGAGTCGCTGCGTTACGCCGCCCGTCAGGAGATCGCCATGGAGGCGTTCCTGGTGGAGCGCGACGCCAAGGCCTTCACCACCAACTTCGAGGACCTCGGCGGCCTGCGCCAGCTCCCCGGAATCGCCGTGCAGCGGCTGATGGGCAAGGGTTACGGCTTCGGCGCCGAGGGCGACTGGAAGACCGCCGTCCTGGTACGTGCCGCCAAGGTGATGGGGGAGGGGCTGCCTGGCGGCGCCTCCCTGATGGAGGACTACACCTACGACCTCACCCCGGGCGCGGAGGTCATCCTCGGTGCCCACATGCTCGAGATCTGCCCCTCGCTGACCACCTCTCGTCCCAAGGTGGAGATCCACCCGCTCGGGATCGGCGACCGCGAGGACCCGGTCCGGATGGTCTTCGACGCCGACGCGGTCGAGGGTGCTGTGGTCGTGTCCCTGGCCGACATGCGCGACCGGTTCCGGCTGACCGCCAACGTCGTCGACGTCGTACCCCCGACCGAGGCCCTGCCCAACCTGCCGGTCGCGCGCGCCGTCTGGGCCCCGCGCCCCGACTTCGCCACCTCCGCCGAGGCCTGGCTGACCGCCGGCGGCGCCCACCACACGGTGATGTCCACCGCCGCCGGGATCGAGGCCTTCGAGGTCTTCGCCAACATCGCTCGCACCGAGCTGCTCGTCATCGACGAGTCCACCACCCGCCGCGGCTTCGCCGACCAGGTGCGCTGGAACCAGGTGTTCTACCGGGTCGCCCAGGGGCTCTGACGCCATCCGTCGAGGAGCTCGGCCTCGCGGGTCGGCGAGATGCCGGTGACGTACGCATCGGGGGTGGCCTGCAGCCAGGCGAGGGTGTCTCGGGCGGTCTCGGCGATCGGGCGGGTGGTGAGGCCGGCTGCCAGGGCCGAGGTGGTGTCGTGGGCGAGCATCCCGTCGTACTCGGGGCGGGGGAGCCACAGCGGGATCGAGCCGGGGCCTGACCAGGGGTCGACGTCGTTGGCCTGGAGGAAGTCCTGGGGGAGCCAGCTCCAGGTCGGGGTGGCGCCGACGCCGCTCGCAGTCTCGGCCAGCATGGTGCTGATCGGCATCGACGGACCGGTGGCGTCGAAGGTGCCGTCCACCCGATCGGTGGCGCAGCGGAGGATCCAGTCCGCCAGGTCGCGTACGTCGATGACCTGGGTGCTGTCGTCGGGCGAGCCGGGAGCGAGGATCTCGCCGCCGGCTTCCAGGCGCCGCGGCCAGTAGGAGAACCGGCCGCTGGGGTCCCCCGGGCCCACGATCAGGCCGGGGCGGACGACGGTGGCCGAGGCCGCGCCCGCGCGGACGAGCTCCTCGCAGGCGACCTTCATCGAGCCGTACGCATCGGGGTCGTCATCCTCGACGTCGTCCGTCGCCGGAGCGAGGACAGGGAGCGAGTCCGGAGTGCCGCCGGGGGTGCTGTGGTCGGCGTACACGCTGATGGTCGAGACGAAGACCCAGTGGGGCTCGCTGAAGGCGGCGACGGCGGAGCGAACCCACGAGGGGGTCCGGGCCACGTCGACGACCGCGTCGAACGTCGCAGCCCTCAGGGTGGCGGGAGGTCTCTCGGTGCGGTCCCACGGCACCAGCTCCGCGCCCTCGGGGACGGTCCCCGAGCGGCCGCGCGCTGCGCAGACCACCTCGTGACCGCTGCGTACCGCCGACTCCGCCACTGCGCGGGAGAGGAAGACGGTGCCGCCGAGAACCAGGATTCGCATGAGGCCACGCAATCACCGCGAACGCCACGCGGCAAGCGGTTCTGCTTCAGGCAGATCCTCGGGACCGAAAGACTGGTCGCAGCCCGCACCGCTGCTCTGACTCACAGCACCTTGCGAGGGTTCATCACCCCGTCCGGGTCGATCGCCTGCTTGACGGCGCGCAGGAGGTCGAGCTCGACACCCGTCTTGTACGCAGCCGCAGCATCCCGCTTGAGCGTCCCGATCCCGTGCTCGGCGGAGATGCTGCCGCCGAGCGCGGTGACGGCGTCGTAGACGATCCGGGTCAGCCCGGGAGCCTCTCGTCTCAGCGCCGCGTCGTCGCCGACGGGAGCGGAGATGTTGTAGTGCAGGTTGCCGTCGCCGATGTGGCCGTACGTCACCAGCCGCAGCCCCGGCAGCTCGGCCTGCAGCGCCGGGCCGACCTCGTCGACGAACCGGGACAGCGCTGTGATCGGCAGGGTGACGTCGTGCTTGAGGGTCGCGCCCTCGCTCTTCTGGGCCTCCGAGACGCCCTCCCGGAGCGCCCAGAGCGACGCGCGCTGGGCGGGACTGCCCGCGACCACGGCATCGACGAGCAACCCCTGTTCGGCCGCGGCCCCGAGGGCGGGCTCGAGCCGCTCGTCCACGTCGGCGGAGGTGCCGGAGAGCTCGACGAGGCCGTACCACTCGTGCCGGGTGCCGAACGGGTCGCGGGCCCCGGGCAGATGAGCCAGGACCAGGTCGACGGCCTGACGCCCCAGCAGTTCCCACGTGGTCAGCTGCCCGCCGCCGTGCTCGCGGAGCAGCGGAAGCAGCGCGGTGGCGGCCTCGACCGACTCGAGGGCGACGAAGGCCGTCGCCCGGTGCGGCGTCGCGGGCAGCAGTCGCAGCACCGCCGCGGTGACCACCCCGAGCGTGCCCTCCGAGCCGATGAACAGCTGCTTGAGGTCGTAGCCGGTGTTGTCCTTGCGCAGCGGGCGCAGCCCGTCCCAGACCCGGCCGTCGGGGAGCACGACCTCCAGACCGAGCACCAGCTCGCGCATCATCCCGTAGCGCAGCACCGCGGTGCCACCGGCGTTGGTCGCGATCGTGCCGCCGATCGTGCACGAGCCCTCCGAGCCGAGCGAGAGCGGGAACAGTCGCCCGGCGGCCGCGGCGGCCTCCTGCACGGTCGCCAGCGGCGCACCTGCCTCGACGACGAGGGTGTCGGCGACGGGATCGACCTCCCGAACCCGCCGCATCCGGCCGAGCGAGACGACGATCTGGTCACCGCCGGAGTCGGGTACGCCGCCGCCGACGAGGCCGGTGTTGCCGCCCTGCGGGACGACCCCGACCCCCGCCGCCGCGCACAGTCGCACCGCCGTCGCCACCTCCGCGGTCGAGGCCGGGCGCACCACCGCGAGGGCGGTGCCGGTGAAGCGGCCGGTCCAGTCGGTGACGTACGCCGCCATGTCGGCCGGGTCGGTCAGCACGGCGCTCTCGCCGAGGGCGGCGCGCAGGCTGGGCACGAGGTCGCCGGTCATGCCGACCGCAGCCGTACGTGCTCGGGGCCGATCGCGGCGATCTCGGGGGTGCCGAGCAGGCACATCGCCCGCCGCAGCTCCTCGACCAGCAGCCTCAGGGTGGCGTCGACCCCCTGCCGCCCGCCGACCATCAGGCCGTAGAGATAGGGCCGGCCGATCATCACGCCGCGCGCGCCGAGGCCGAGGGCCGCCGCGATGTCGCCGCCGGAGCGGACGCCGGAGTCGACGTACACCTCGGTCCGGTCGCCGACCGCGTCGACCACCGCGGGCAGCAGCTCCAGCGGCACCGGCGCGCGGTCGAGCTGGCGGCCGCCGTGGTTGGAGAGCACCAGCGCGTCCGCCCCGGCCTCGACACAGGCGACCGCGTCGGCGACCGAGAGCACGCCCTTGACCACCACCGGGCCGTCCCAGTGCTCCTTGAGCCAGCCGATGTCGGCGGGCCGGATCGCCTGCTCGCGCAGCTCGTTGGACATGCCCCACCGGCCGTAGTGGGACCCCTCGGGGAAGGTCGCGAACCGCAGCGGCTCGGTGGTCAGGATGTTCGCGACCCAGCCGGGGTGGCGGGCCATGCCCGCGAACGTACGCAGGCTCAGCTGTGGTGGGATCGCGAAGCCGTTGAGCTTGTCCTTGCGCTTCATCCCGGTCACGGTCGTGTCGATGGTCAGCATCAGCGCCTCATAACCCTGCGCGGCCGCCTCGGTGATGTGGCCGAGCGTCACCGCGCGGTCCTTCATCAGATAGACCTGGAACCAGTTGCGTCCCTGCGGTGCCGCGGCGGCGACGTCGGTGATCGAGGTCGTCGCGTACGTCGAGAGCGTGTAGGGCAGCCCGGCGGCGGCCGCGGCCGCGGCGACCGCCCGCTCGCCGGTGTGGTGGCTGAGCCGGGTGTAGCCGGTCGGCGCCAGCACGATGGGTGCCGCCGCGGGCCGCCCGAGGATCGTCGTACGCGCCTCCGGCTCGCCCACCTGGCCGAAGGCCGTGGGCCGCAGCTCCACGCGGTCGAAGGCCTCGCGGTTTCGTTGCATGGCGTGCTCGCCGTCCGAGCCGCCATAGACGTAGTCCCAGACCGCCGTCGGCACCCGTCGCCGGGCGGACCGCTCGAGGTCGTCGACGCTGAGACAGCGGGCCAGCCGCCGCTCGGCCGCACACCAGTGGAACGGGCGCGGGCGCAGGAACGGCGCGAGATCGCGCCATCGGGGGACTTGTCTGACGGTCGGGGAACACTGCACGCTCTGGACTCCGCATCACTCATCGGATAAGTTCTGTACTTGTCATACAACTTATCCGATCGAGGAGCATCCCGCCATGGCCGCCGACCGCATCACGTCGCTGACCCTCTCCCACGTCGTCCTCCCGCTCGAGAACCCGGTCAGCGACGCCAAGGTGCTCACCGGGCGGCAGAAGCCGCTCACCGAGACCGTGCTGCTCTTCGTCGAGGTGACCACCGAGCAGGGCTTCGAGGGCATGGGCTTCAGCTACTCCAAGCGGGCCGGTGGCCCGGCGCAGTACGCCCACCTGAAGGAGATCGCCCAGGTCGCCATCGGTCAGGACCCCTCCGACATCGCCAAGATCTACGAGTCGCTGATGTGGGCCGGCGCCTCGGTCGGCCGCAGCGGCGTGGCGACCCAGGCCGTGGCCGCCCTCGATGTGGCGCTCTACGACCTCAAGGCCCGGCGTGCCGGCCTCCCGCTGGCCAAGCTGCTCGGCGCCCACCGCGACTCCTGCCGCGTCTACAACACCTCTGGCGGCTTCCTCCAGGCGAGCGTCGAGGAGATCAAGGAGAAGGCCACCGCCTCGCTCGAGGCCGGCATCGGCGGCATCAAGATCAAGGTCGGCCAGCCCGACTGGGCCGAGGACCTGCGCCGCGTCGCCGCGATCCGCGAGCACCTCGGCGACATCCCGCTGATGGTCGACGCCAACCAGCAGTGGGACCGTGCTCGCGCCCGCCGGATGTGCCGCGAGCTGGAGCGGTTCGACCTGATCTGGATCGAGGAGCCCCTCGACGCCTGGGACGCCGTCGGCCACGCCGACCTGTCGCGTACGTTCGACACCCCGATCGCCACCGGCGAGATGCTGACCTCGGTGCCGGAGCACATGGCGCTGATCGACGCCGGCTACCGCGGCATCGTGCAGCCCGACGCGCCGCGGATCGGCGGCATCACCCCGTTCCTGAAGTTCGCCACGCTCGCCGCCCACGCCGGGCTCGCGCTCGCGCCGCACTACGCGATGGAGATCCACCTGCACCTCGCCGCGGCCTACCCGACCGAGCCGTGGGTCGAGCACTTCGAGTGGCTCAACCCGCTCTTCGAGGAGCGCATCGACATCCACGACGGCCGGATGTGGGTGCCGGACCGCCCGGGTCTCGGCTTCACGCTCAGCGACCAGATGCGCAAGCTGACCGTGGAGACGGCTAAGTTCACGGCATGACTCTCAGCACCGGGCTCGCCGACCGCGTCGTCTCCGGGATCAAGGACCAGATCCTCGCCGGAGAGCTCGCCCCGGGGGCGAAGCTGCCCTCGGAGTCCGACCTGGTCGCGACCTACGGGGTGTCCCGGACGGTGGCGCGGGAGGCGGTCACCCGCCTGCGCGCCGAGGGTCTGGTCGAGACCTTCCAGGGGCGCGGCTCGTTCGTCCTGGCGGTCCCCGCGCCCTCGCCGTTCGCACTGGAGTCCTCCGCGATCCGTACGCAGCACGACGTGCTCGACATGGTCGACTTCCGGCTCGGCGTGGAGTGTGAGGCGGCGGCACTGGCCGCCGCCCACCTCGACGAGCAGGGGTCGCGTGCGATCGAGGAGGCGCTCGCGGTGCTGGCCACCGCGCACCCCGACGGCGCGGTGGAGGCCGACTTCGCCTTCCATCGTGCCGTCGCGGCCGCGACCGGCAACCGCTTCTACCTCGACCTGATGGACTCGCTGGGTCCGATGATGATCATGCTGCCGCGCACCCGGCTCGGCGACGCGTACTCGCCCAGCGACGCGCTCCACGTCGAGCGGGTTCAGCGCGAGCACGACAACATCGCCGCCGCCATCCTCTCCGGTGACGCCGACACCGCCCGCGCGGCGATGCGGGTGCACCTGGGCAGCACCCGCCGGCGTCTGCAGCAGCGTTGACGGTTGGTCTAGGTATGCAGACCAACCGTCGCTTCCCTGGCGGAGTTCCGCACGGGAAGCGACGGTTCGGCTGCATACCTAGACCAACAGACCGCCCCCGCCCGCGCTACTTCATGTGCTCCCCGAGCGGGGTGAAGCAGAACTTCCCGCCCGCCAGCCGCTCCTCGGGCCCCTGCGGGCCGTCGTCGACCGCGTCGCCGAGGAGCTCGGCGGCGAAGACCTCGGAGTCGTCCTGCGGGTGGTAGCCGATCGCCTCGCCCTCGGCCAGCGACCACCAGCGCCGGGTGTTGCGGGAGGTGCCCCACACCACCCGGAAGCCGGGCTCGGGCGTGGCCAGGCAGGCCTCGAGGAGCCGGGCGCCGTCGTCGGGCGACATCCACGTCCACAGCGACCTGCGGTCCCACGGCTTCTCGAAGCACGAGCCGATCCGCAGTGCGGTCACGTCGATGCCGTAGCGGTCGTGGAAGAGCGAGCCGAGCGCCTCCATCGCGACCTTGCTGACCCCGTAGTAGGTGTCCGGGCGCGGGAAGGCATCCGCCGGAAGGCCGCCATCGGGGGCGTCGTCGATCTCGTAGAAGCCGGCCGCGTGGTTGCTGGAAGCCAGCACGACGCGACGGACCCCGGCGTCCCGGGCGGCCTCCAGGACCACCCGGGTGCCGTCGATGTTGGCCGAGAGGATGTCGTTCCACGGGGCCTCGACGCTGATGCCGCCCAGATGGATGACCGCCTCCACGCCCTCGCAGGCGGCGCGCATCGCGGCCTCGTCGGTCACCGACGCCTCGATGACCTCGACCGCCTCGCCCTCGGCAGGGTCCTCGGGACGTACGACGTCGAGGAGGCGAAGCACCCGGTCCTCACGGGCGAGCCGGCTGCGCATCATCCTCCCGACACCACCGCTGGCCCCGGTGATCAGAACCTTGTGCGTCATGCGCCGCGCAGCTCCTCGACGGCGTCGATGTAGGTGCCGAGGTCGGCGCCGTGCTTCTCGATGACGGACTTGGTCGCCTCGCGCCACGGGGCGAGGTCGGTGATCTCGTTGATCGTGACGCCCTCGCCGCGCAGCTTCTCCAGGTCTGCCTCGACCTGGGCGTCCCACTTCTCGCGCTGGAACGGGGCGGCCTCGTCGGCGGCCTTCTGGAGGGCCTCCTGGTCCGCGGAGTCGAGCCCGTCCCAGGTGTCCTTGTTGATGAGCAGCACCTCGGCGACGCGCATGTGCCGGTCGAGGGTGTAGTTCTTCGCGACCTCGTAGTGGGAGGCGGAGTAGTAGGACGGCTCGTTGTTCTCTGCCCCGTCGAGCAGCCCGCTCTGCAGCGAGCTGTAGACCTCGCCGTAGTCCATCGGGGTGGGGGAGCCGCCGAGAGCCTTGACGAAGTCGATCTGCACCTGCGACTCCTGGACCCGGATCTTGAGCCCCTCGACGTCGGCCGGCGCCTTGATGGGCTTCTTGGAGGTGTAGAAGCTGCGGGCGCCGGGGTCGAAGTAGCCCAGCCCCTTGAAGCCCGCTCCCTCGGCCTCGCCGAGCAGCTTCTTGCCGTTCTCGCTGTCCAGGAAGCGCCAGAGGTGGTCGGCGTCGTCGAAGAGGTACGGCAGGCTGAACAGCCCCATCGCAGGCACGAACTCGCCCATCGGGGCCGAGCTGATCCGGGTCATCTCGATCGAGCCCATCTGCACCTGCTCGATCGCGTCGGACTCCTCGCCGAGCTGGGCGTTGGGATAGACCTGGATCTTGATGCGGCCGTCGGTGTACTTCTCGGCCAGCTCGGCGAACTTCTTGTCGCCCAAGGTGGTCGGGTAGTCGTCGGGGTGGGTCTCGGCCAGCTTGAAGGTCTTCGAGCCGTCGCCTCCGCCGCTGCCGCGCAGCGACCCGCCGCCACACGCGCTGAGCGCGAGGCCGCCGGCGACCGCCGCGGCACCGAAGGCGCCGGCCTTGAACAGGGAACGCCGGGCTACCGGCTGGGGGGATGTGGTGTTCATGGTTGGTTCCTTTCGATGGTGACTACCTGTCGCGGTTCATTGGCCCAGCGCATCGGGGAGCGCGAGCGAGAAGAACGGGACGTACGTGATCAGCAGCAGGACGATGAGCATCGGGATGAGGAAGAGACCGACGGTCTTGATGACCTTCTCGATGGACGTACGGCCGATGGCGCAGCCGACGAAGAGGACGTTGCCGACCGGCGGAGTGATCAGGCCGATGGCCAGGTTGAAGACGAGCATGATCCCGAACTGGACCGGGTCCATGCCGAGCCCGGTGGCGACCGGCAGCAGGATCGGCGTCATGATCACGATCAGCGGCGCCATGTCCATGATCGCGCCGAGGGCGAGCAGCAGCAGGTTGACCAGCAGCAGCACCACGACGACGTTGCCGGAGATGCCGAGCAGGGCGTCGGTGGCCAGCGCCGGCACCTGCAGGAAGGCCAGGAAGTAGCCGAAGGCTCCGGCCGCGGCGATGATGAACAGCACGACGCCGAGGGTGCGCAGGCTGCTCTGCAGGATCGGCACCATCGCCTTGAGCGGCAGGTCGCGGTAGACGAAGAAGGTCAGGACGAAGGCGTACAGGCAGGCGATCGCCGCCGACTCGGTCGCGGTGAAGACGCCGCTCAGGATGCCGCCCAGGATGATCACCGGCATGAGCAGGCTGAGCAGCCCCTCGCCGATGATCTTCGGGACGTCCTCGAGCGGGACCAGCTCCTCCTTCGGGTAGCCCCGCTTGACCGCCAGGATGTACGCCATCACCATCAGCGCCGCGCCGAGCAGGATCCCGGGCAGGATGCCGGCGGTGAACAGGGCGCCGATGGAGACGCCGCCGGCGGCCATCGAGTAGATGATCAGGTTGTGGCTCGGCGGGATCATGACCGCCTGGGTGGCCCCGGAGACGGTGACCGCGACGGCGTAGTCGGTGTCGTAGCCGCGCTTCTTCATCATCGGGATGGTCACTGAGCCGATCGCGGAGACGTCCGCGACCGAGGAGCCCGACAGGGCGCCGAAGAAAGTGCTGGCGCCGATGTTGACCATCCCGAGGCCGCCGCGGACCCAGCCGACGAGGAGCCCGGCCAGGGCGATCAGGCGGCGGGAGATGCCACCGGCGCCCATGATCTCGCCGCCGAGGATGAAGAACGGGATGGCGAGCAGGGCGAAGGTGTCGAGGCCGGCGACCATCCGCTGGCCGACGACGGTCAGCGGGAGGCCGATGTAGAGCGCCTCGAAGAGGGCGGCCAGGGCGAGGGCCAGGGCGACGGGGATGCGCAGCAGGATCAGGACGACGAAGCTGCCGAGCAGGATGGCGATGGCAAGGGGATCGATAGGCATGGGGGAGTCCTTCGGCTTTCGGCGGCTCAGCCGATCTCGGCGGCATCGTCAGGCTCGGCGTAGCGCTGGGTGCTGATGCCGAAGGCCTGGAGGACGGTGTAGAGGACGAGCATGGCGCCGGCGACCGGCATCATGAGGTAGAGGACGCTGCGGGGGAGCCCGGTGCCAGGCAGGGTCGCGGCCTGGGCGTCGGCGACGAACTGGCTGCCCTGGATGATCAGGAAGAGCCCGAAGCCGAGCAGCAGCACCTGGACGACGCGGTCGATCACCGACCTGAGCGCGGTGGGGAACCTGTCCACCAGGAAGGTCACCGCGATGTGGGCGCCCTCGCGGAAGCCGATCGTGGCGCCGAGGAAGCCGACCCAGACCAGCAGAATGCGGGCGCTCTCCTCGCTCCAGCTGGGGGAGTTGCTCAGCACCTCGCGGCTGAACACCTGCCACAGCACGATCAGCAGCGTGGCGACCAGGCACACGATGCAGAAGACCTCGAAGACCAGGTCGACCGCGCGCCAGGTGCGCCTGAAGGTCCGGTTCTCGCCGAGCGTGTTCATGTCTGCACTCCGTCCTCGTCGCGGCGGTGGGGGATCTCGGTCGCCCCGGCGAGCAGGTGCTGCCTGTCCGCGCCGGCCAGACCGAGGTGGTAGAGGTGGATCTGGTCGATCCCGGCGTCGACCAGGGCCCGCACATGGCCACCGAAGGAGTCCTCGGTGGTGGGCGGGAGCACCGTGACGTACGCAGCGGCCGCTGCCCTGCCGTCGACCGCTTCGACCAGCCGGCGCCCGGTCTCCACCGATGCCTCGGTGGTCGGCCAGCAGAAGGAGACGACCAGGTCGACGTCGTCGGCGGTGGTCGGGGTGAGCCCGGGGCTGGCTCCGGTCGCCCAGGGGTCGGGCTGGGCGTGCAGCGCGATCTCGACGAGGTCGGGAGCGGCCTGGCGGACGGCCGCGATCACCCGGTGGCGGAGCTCGTCGGCCGCGGCGTGGCGGGACTCGAGGATGACCTCCAGCGCCTTCGCGTCCACGGCCTCGGCTGCGGCTGCGTCGGGTGCGGCTGCATCGGACGCGGCTGGGCCGGTGGCGGCGCGCAGGGCTGCGACGGTGGCCTCGGCGTCGAGCCCGCGGCCGTTCCAGTCCTCGCGGCAGGCCGCGCAGCAGCAGATCGAGAGCAGCTGCTGGGTGGCGGCGTCGTAGGCGCCGTCGGTCTTCTCGTGGTGGCCGCCGTGGCCGAACCCGAGCTGGCCGCACGCCTCCAGGATGGCCGTGGTGGTGGGAGTGTCGCGGACGGCCTCGGCGGCGAGGGTCTCCGCGTAGCGCCGGACGTCCTCGTGGCGGGCGCACAGCGCGTAGGGGTACGGCTCGTCCCAGCAGTTGACGACGGCGAGGTCCGGGTTGGCCTCACCGAGCCGCGTCGAGTGGGTCAGCACGATCCAGGCGGCGACCTCGAGCCCCGCCTCGGCGAGGATCGCGGCGGCCTCGCCGTAGGGGTCCGCGGCGGCGACCCAGGTCGCGGTCTGCGGCACCAGCCGGGCGCCGTCCCAGGCCTCGGGGCGCACCGGGCGATAGAGGGCCGCGCTGCGGGCCTCTACGATCCGGTGCTCGGGGTGGAGCGGGGTCGCGGCGCGCGTGGTGTGGTAGGCCGCCGCGAGAGCAACCTTCGAGACGCCGAGTGCCCGGACACGCTCGGCGAACGTCGGGTCGCCGATCACGTCCCAGGGGTAGGCGTAGCCGACGACCGGAACCGGCGGTGTCGCCGTGGTCTCGCCTGCATCGATCTGTGTCACCGGTGGCAGCTCCTGGCTCGTCGTTCTGTGACCGGGGCCATGTGTGGCCCCGGTCACAGGAGACTGTCAGGATCGGCGATTCGTGTCCAAGCCGAATATCGCATTAGGCGATGCCCTGAGGGTATCGCCGATGACGGTCACCAGCGGGAGGTGTTCGGCGTGAAGTCCGGCTCGATCGTACGCATGTAGACGGTGTCCTCCCGGCGTCGGACGCCGCAGCCGAGGTACTGCTCGTGGAGCTCGCCGAGGAGGTCGCGGTCGAGCTCGACCCCCAGGCCCGGACCTGTCGGCACCGCGATCGCGCCCCGCTCGAAGTCGAGCACCCCGGGGCGTACGACGTCCTGGGTCTTCCAGGGGTAGTGGGTGTCGCAGGCGTAGGTCAGGTTGGGGGTGGCGGCGGCGAGGTGGACCATCGCGGCCAGCGAGACGCCGAGGTGGGAGTTGCTGTGCATCGACAGGCCCAGCCCGAAGGTGTCGGTGATGCCACCCAGCAGCGCCGACCGGCGCAGCCCGCCCCACAGGTGATGGTCGGAGAGCACGATCTGCACCGCGTCGGCCGCGATCGCGGGCCTGAGGTGCTCGAAGGCGATCACGCACATGTTGGTGGCCAGGGGTACGTCGGTGCGGGCCGCGACCTGCGCCATCCCCTCGATTCCCGGGGTGGGGTCCTCGAGATACTCCACGACGCCGGCGAGCCGCTCGGCGACCTTCACCGACGTCTCCGGGGTCCAGGCGCCGTTGGGGTCCAGCCGCAGCGGCAGGTCCGGGAAGGCATCGCGCAGCGCCTCGATCGCGGCGCACTCCTCGTCGGGATGGAACACCCCGCCCTTCAGCTTGAGCGAGCCGAAGCCCCAGCCATCGACCATTCGCTTCGCCTGCGCGACGATCTGGTCGGGGTTCAGCGCCTCGCCCCACACGTCGTCGAGCCCGCCCGGGTGGCCGGCCCACTTGTAGAACAGGTAGCCGCTGAACGGCACCTGGTCGCGCACCGCGCCGCCGAGCAGGTCGCTGACCGGACGGCCCGCCTCACGGGCGACCAGGTCGAGGCAGGCGACCTCGAAGGGGGAGTAGACGGTGTCGACCGCGGAGGAGACGTCGAGCATGCCGCCGAAGGAGGCTCCCGCCCCGCCGGTCTCCTTGCCGAGCACGTCGACGACGAGCCGGCGCAGGCCGTGGGTGTCGTAGGGGTCTCGTCCTGGCAGGGCGGCGGCGACGGCGTCGAGGCGGGCGAGGTGGGTCTCGTCGGCGTACGTCTCCCCGAGCCCGACCAGGCCGGTGTCGGTGTGGAGCTCGACGATCGCGCGCAGCGCCCAGGGCTGGTGGACGCCGACCACGTTGAGCAGCGGCGGGTCGGCGAACGCGACCGGCGTGACGACGACCTTCGAGATCCGGCTTCCGTTCGGTCCCCCGCTCATGCGGTCGGCTTCACGGCGAGGACCGGCACGCGGGCGTCGAGCAGGATGCGCTGGGCGTCGCTGCCCAGCAGGGCCTTGCCGACCGGGGAGCGGCGGCGCAGGCCGATCACGATCAGCCGGGCTCCGGTCTCGGCGGCCAGCGCGTCGAAGGTCTCCACCACGTCGGCTCCGTGGGTGGTGTGGTCGACGCGGGCGCTCACCCCGGCCTCGGCGGCGCGGGCGACGAGCTTCGCGGCCGCCGCCTCGTCGACCAGGTCGGCGTCCACGGTCGCCCCACGGCGCGGGCTGTTGACGATGACGACGTCGTCGCCGCGCGCCGCCGCCTCGGCCAGGCCGGCCTCGAGGGCCGCCTCACCTACCGGTGTGGGTACGTAGCCGATCAGGATGGTCATGGTGTGCCTCTCTCAGCGGGTCGGGCTCAGCGGGTCGGGGTGTCGACGTGGTCGCGGTCGGCCGGGGCGGCGACGGTGGCGGCCTTGCGCCGGGCCAGGATCGCCTTGGCCGCGGGCCAGAGGGCGACCAGGACGAAGGCGGCCAGGATGGTCCCGGAGATCGGCCGGGTGAAGAACCCGGTCGGGTCGCCGTCGAAGATCAGCATCGAGCGGCGTACGCCGTCCTCCACGATCGAGCCGAGGACGAAGGCGAGCACCAGCGGGCCGGGCTCGAAGCCGACCTTCTTCATCAGGTAGCCGATCAGGCCGAAGACGATCATCACGAAGATGTCGAAGGTGGAGTTGTTGATCGTGTAGACCCCCAGGATCGTGATCAGCGCGGTGATCGGGGCCAGGATCGCCGGGCGTACCCGCAGGATGCGCACGAAGATGCCGACCAGCGGGATGCTCAGCACGAGCAGGATCAGGTTGCCGATGTACATCGAGTTGATGACGCCCCAGAACAGGTCGGGCCGCTCCTCGACCAGCTGCGGTCCGGGCGAGATGCCGAGGATGAGCAGGGCCCCGAAGAGCATCGCCATCGACGCGTTGGCCGGGATGCCGAGGGTCAGCAGCGGGATGAACGAGGAGGTCGCGGCGGCGTTGTTGGCGGTCTCGGGGGCCGCGACGCCCTCGATGGCACCGCGCCCGAAGCGCTCGGGGTTCTTCGAGATCCGCTTCTCCGTGGCGTACGCGGCCAGGGAGGACATCACCGCACCGCCACCGGGCAGCACACCCAGGACGAAGCCGATCAGCGAGCCGCGGCCGATCGCGCCGGAGGACTGCTTGAGGTCCTTGCGCGAGGGCCAGATGTTGGCGACGGCGGCGGGGACGTGGGGCTTCCCGTGGCGCTCCTCGAGGTTGTAGAGGATCTCGCCGACACCGAAGAGACCCATCGCGACGACCACGAAGTCGATGCCCTCGGTCAGCTGCAGGCTGCCGAAGGTGAAGCGCTCGGCGCCGCTGAAGCTGTCGCGGCCGATCGTGGCCAGCAGCAGGCCGAACGCGGCCGCGACCATGGCCTTGAGCTTGTTGCCGTTGCCGATGGTGGCGACCAGCAGGACGCCGAGCAGGGCCAGGGCTGCGTACTCCGGGTCGCCGAAGCTGAGCGCCCAGCCGGCGATCAGCGGGGCCACCAGGGTCAGGCCGAGGATGGAGACGGTCGCGCCGACGAAGGAGCCGATCGCGGCGATGCCGAGCGCGGTGCCGGCCCTGCCCTGCTTGGCGAGGGCGAAGCCGTCGAAGACGGTGACGACCGAGGAGGCCTCACCCGGCAGCCGGAGCAGGACCGAGGTGATCGTGCCGCCGTACTGGGCGCCGTAGTAGATGCCCGCGAGCATGATGATCGCCGAGACGGGGTCGATGCTGTAGGTGATCGGCAGCAGGATGGCGATGGTGGCCGCCGGCCCGAGACCGGGGAGTACGCCGATCAGCATGCCGATGAGCACGCCGATCAGGCAGTAGAGCAGGTTCTGGGGTTCGGTGACGAGCGAGAAGCCGTCGAGGAATGCGTTGACGTCCACTGATGGCTCCGCTCAGAACAGGTGGGGCAGCGGGATCCGCAGCCCGTAGAGGAACAGGAAGTAGAAGGCGGCCACCGTCGCGACCGCGGTGATGATCGTGCTGCGCCACGACTCGCCACCGAGGAACCGCAGCCAGACGACGCACAGCAGCAGCGAGGGGATCTCGAAGCCGATCACGGGCATCAGCAGCGCCAGGCCGATGAAGGTGACCAGGCCGACCGCCGGGAGCACGCTGGAGCGGGTGAACCTCTCGCTGTCGGTCAGCCGGCGGCCGACGACGAGCAGCGCCGCGGCCATCAGCGCGATCGCGATGCTGACCACGAACGGCCACAGCCCGGGCCCGGGCTGGCGCAGCGAGCCCAGGCCGTAGCCGTAGGACAGGACGGCGCCGCCGACGCCGACGACGAGCGCGACGAGCGCCCCCACCACCTGGTAGACCGGTCCGCCCGCCGGAGGCCGTTCCTCCTCCAGGTCGTGGGCCACCTCGGCCTGGATCTCGGCCAGGATGTCCTGGTCAGGAGATGGGGTACGTTCGTCGCTCATCGTCATGCTTTCGTCGTGTGGGGCGGGGGTCAGCTCGCGCCGAGGTTGAGACCGTACTGCTCGACCAGGTCGGCGAACCGCTTCTTGTCCTCCTCGAGCTGGGTCACCACCTCGTCGCCGGAGATCTCCATCGGGGTGAGGCTGTTCTGCTTGTTGAAGGCCTGGTACTCCTCGGTCTTGAACGTCGCCTGCATCGCCTCGGCGATGGCGTCCTTGACGTCGTCCGGGGTGCCCTTCGGGACCGTCATGAAGCGGTACTGCGCGACCTCGACGTCGAGACCCTGCTCCTTGGCGGTCGGGACGTCCGGCAGGTAGTCGACCCGCTCGGGACCGAAGACGCTCAGCGGGGTCAGCTTGCCGGACTCGATGTTCTCGATCGCCTCGCCGACCTGGATGCACGCGGTGTCGACCTGGTTGCCGAGCACCGCGGTCAGGGCCGGCGCGCCGCCGTCGAAGGGGACCGCCTCGGCGTCGACGCCCGCGGAGGCGTATGTCAGGCCGCAGGAGAGCTGGGCACCGGTGCCGACGCCGGTGGTGCCGTAGGTGACCTTCGCGTTCGCGGCCTTGATGTCGTCGAGGGTCTTGAAGCCGCTCTTCGGGCCGGTGACCATCACGTAGTCGTCGCGGGAGACGCCCTGGACGACGTCGAAGTCGTCGAGGTTCGTGACCTCGTCCTCGCTGACCGCCAGCGGCGTGATCGCGAACAGGGAGGCGTTCTGGATGGCGATGGTCTGGCCGTCGGCCTTGGCCTTGGCGACCTTGTTCGCGGCGAGCGCACCGTTGGCGCCCTCCTGGTTGATCACCGGGAAGGAGGCGCCGAGCTCGTCGGAGAGGCCCTTGGAGACCGCCCGGCTGATCAGGTCGCTGGAGCCACCGGCTGAGGCACCGACGTACATCTCGACGTTGCCGGAGGGGTACTCCTCGCCGCCGCTGCCGCCGCCGGTGGTGTTGGAGACACCGCAGGCGGAGAGGGCCAGTGCCGCGACGCCGGCGGTCGCGGCGAGAAGGTGGGTGGTCGTACGCATGGTTGCTCCTAGTTCCGTCGTGTGACCACCGACACTAAGAGTCTTGGCGATACCGGTCCAAGCCCGTTTCAGCATGGAGTGTTCCACCTGGTGCATCGTGGTCTACGCTGGCCAGATGATCACGCTCGACCAGGTGCGCTCGTTCGTGGCGGTCGCCGAGGAACTTCACTTCGGCCGGGCGGCGGAACGCCTGCGGATGACCCAGCCGCCGCTGTCGCGACAGATCCAGAAGCTGGAGAAGGCCGTCGGCGCGCAACTGCTCGAGCGGGACAACCGCCGGGTCGCGCTCACCGGCGCCGGAGCCGCCTTCCTCGACGAGGCCTACCGGATGCTCAACCTGGTCGAGAGTGCCGGTGACCTGGCCCGTCGCGTCGACGCCGGTGCCGCCGGGGTGGTCCGGCTCGGCTTCACCGCCGTCTCGGCCATCTCGATCCTGGGGCCGCTGCTGCGCCGCCTCACCGTCGAGCTCCCCGACGTCGAGGTGCGGCTCTCCGAGCGGGTCACCCTCGCCCAGGTCGACGGCATCCGCCACGGCGAGCTCGACATCGGCCTGGCCCGTCCGCCCTTCGACACCGAACTGCTCTCCTCCCGGGTGATTTCCCGCGAGCCGCTGATGGCGGTGCTCCCGCAGGGCCATCCGCTGGCCGACATCGACCGCCCCCTGACACCGCAGGACTTCGAGGGCCAACCCGTCATCGGCTACCACCCGCAGCAGTCGCGCTACTTCCACGAGCTCTCCGTACGCTTCCTCGCCAACGCCCACCCCCGCATCGAGCAGCGCGTCCACCAGGTCCTCACCGCCATGCTCCTCGTCTCCGCCGAGCGAGGCGTCGGCTTCGTCCCGGTGTCGGCCAGCTCCCTGCACGTCGAAGGCGTTGTCTTCCGCCCCATCGAGCACGGCGGCGGCGACACCCGCCTCGACAAGGACCCCGAGCGGCCCGTCGAGCTGCATGCGATCTGGGCGCGGGGGTCTGTCAGTCCGGTCGTACGCCGAGTTCTCGACGTGATCATCGAGGTGAGTCGGTAGGCGGGTCGCCCGTCGGCGGGGAGGGTGTTCTCGGCGAATCCCGGAGCAAAGGCGATGTATCGATACGGCTTGGGGCCCGGCGGGGATGGGTTCTCGCCACCGCTGGGAACACTTCCCCACCCGTGGGGTGGTTCCCCACGCTCCGGAGCAGGGGGAACCGACCCCGGCGTGGGGAAAACTCCGCACAGATGGGAAAGCGCGCTCAGGTCCTCCGGTGTCCCGCAATGCCCCCACGGCATCACGAGATTCAAATTCGGGCTTGGACAGGCATCACTGAACGTCCATAGCGTGATGGTCACCACCTTCCCCTGCAATTCTCACCAACACCTGAAGGACGTGACTCGTGACCGAGTACAGCCCGACCGACCTGGCCGCCCAGCTCAAGAGCGGGCTCCTCTCGTTCCCGGTCACCCATTTCACCGACGACCTGCAGTTCGACGAGGAGGGCTACCGCAAGCACCTGAGCTGGCTGGCGGAGTACCCGGTCGCCGGCCTCTTCGCCGCCGGCGGCACGGGGGAGGGCTTCTCGCTGAACCCGGAGGAGACCGACCAGGTCGTACGCGCGGCCGTCGACGAGGTCGCGGGGGCCGTACCGGTGCTGGCGCCGGCTACGGGCAGCACGGCCAACGCGGTGGCGCAGGCGAAGGCGGCGGAGGCCGCGGGGGCGGACGGGATCCTGCTGATGCCGCCCTACCTCACCGAGGCCGGGCAGGCCGGTCTCGTCGAGCACGCCAGCCGCGTGTGCCAGGCCACCGGTCTCGGCGTGATCGTCTACAGCCGTGCCAACGCGGTGCTGCGCGACGAGGCCGTCGCGCAGCTCGCCGACCGCAACCCCACGCTGATCGGATTCAAGGACGGCGTGGGCAACATCGAGCAGATGACCCGCACCTACGCCCGGGTCGGCGACCGGCTCACCTACATCGGTGGCCTGCCGACGGCGGAGACCTTCGCGCTGCCGCTGCTCCAGCTCGGCGTGAGCACCTACTCCTCGGCGCTGTTCAACTTCGCTCCGAAGTGGGCGATCGAGTTCTACGATGCCGTACGTGCCCAGGACCGCGACGAGGTCTACCGTCGTCTCAACGAGTTCGTGATCCCCTACCTCGACATCCGGGACCGTACGGCCGGCTACGCCGTGTCGATCGTCAAGGGCGGTCTGGCCGCGATCGGCCGGCCCGCGGGCCCGGTCCGGCCGCCGCTGACCGACCTGCGCGAGGACGAGATCGCCGAGCTGCGCGACCTCATCGCCCGCATCTCCTGACGCCGCCCGCCCAGAGACTGCACCGAGACCGACCCGATAGGAAAGGGACCATGAGCTACCGCTCGATCATCGCCGGAGCCGACTCCGAGCAGCCCGACGTCACCGCCGCCACCAGCGCTGCCGCCGAGGCGTTCGCCGGCTACCGGGCCACGTCCCCCGCGGCCCGGGCGGACTTCCTCGACGCCGTCGCCGACGAGATCGAGGCGTCGCGCGCCGAGATCGTCGAGGCCGCCGTCGCCGAGTCGCACCTGCCCGAGGGCCGGATCAGCGGCGAGGTCGGCCGCACCACCGGACAGCTCCGGATGTTCGCCGGCGTCGTACGCCGCGGCGACCACCTCGGCGTACGCATCGACCCGGCGCTCCCGGACCGGACCCCGCTCCCGCGCGCCGACATCCGCCAGCGCCAGATCCCGCTGGGCCCGGTGGCCGTCTTCGGCGCCAGCAACTTCCCGCTCGCCTTCTCCACCGCGGGCGGCGACACCGCCTCCGCCCTCGCCGCCGGCTGCCCGGTGATCGTCAAGGGCCACCCGGCACACCCGCTCACCGGCTACCTGGTCGCCCAGGCGATCACCCGCGCGGTCGAGAAGGCCGGCCTGCCCGCCGGCACCTTCTCCTTCCTCCTCGACACCGACTTCAAGGGCGGCATCGAGCTCGGCCAGGCCCTGGTCGTCGACCCGCGGATCAAGGCCGTCGGCTTCACCGGCTCCCGCGGCGGTGGGCTCGCGATCGCCGCGGCAGCGGCCGCCCGTCCCGAGCCGATCCCGGTCTACGCCGAGATGTCCTCGATCAACCCGGTCGTCATCCTGCCCGGGGCGCTCGAGGGCGACACCGATGCGCTCGCCGCCGCCTACGTCGGCTCCCTGACCCTCGGCTCCGGCCAGTTCTGCACCAACCCCGGCCTGCTCTTCCTCCCGAGGGGCGAGGCGGGCGACGCCTTCCTCGCCGCCGCCGGGCGCGCCACCGCCGACGCCGTCGGCGCCACCATGCTGACCCCCGGCATCGCCGCAGCCTACGAGGCCGGCACCGAGAAGCTCCGTGCCACCGACGGCGTCACCGTCGTCGGTGAGGGCATCGCGGGCGACACCGACGCGCCCGCGCCCCAGATCGTCGAGGCTGCCCGCCTCGCCGGCGTGACCGACGAGGTCTTCGGTGCCTCCGGCGTCGTGGTCCGCTTCGACACGGTCGAGGACCTGCTGACCAGCCTGGACTCCCTCGAAGGCCAGCTCACCGCGACCGTCCACGCCACCGACGCCGACCACGAGACCGCCGCCCAGGTCGTCTCCGCGCTCGAGCTCAAGGCCGGCCGAATCCTCTTCAACGGCTGGCCCACGGGCGTCGAGGTCGGCCACGCGATGGTCCACGGCGGTCCGTTCCCGGCCACCTCCGACTCCCGCACCACCTCGGTCGGCAGCCTCGCGATCGAGCGCTTCCAGCGCCCGGTCGCCTACCAGGACGTACCCGCGGCCCTCCTCCCGGAAGCCGTACGCGACGACAACCCGTGGCACCTCGCCCGCCGCATCGACGGGGAGCTGCAGCTGCCATGAGCACCACCACCTCTGTGCCCACGATCGCCAAGCTCGAGGTCGTCCCGGTCGCCGGCCACGACTCGATGCTGCTCAACCTCAGCGGCGCGCACGCGCCGTTCTTCACCCGCAACATCGCGATCCTCACCGACTCCGAGGGTCGTGAGGGCGTCGGCGAGGTCCCCGGCGGCGAGCCGATCCGCCGCACCATCGAGGAGGCCGCCGAGCTGCTCGTCGGGCAGCCCGTCACGCGCTACCGCAGCCTCCTGCGCCAGGTCTCGAACACGTTCGCCGACCGCGACGCCGGTGGCCGTGGAGCCCAGACCTTCGACCTGCGTACGACCGTCCACGCCGTCACCGCGCTGGAGTCCGCCCTCCTCGATCTCGCAGGTCAGGCCCAGGGTGTGCCGGTCGCCGAGCTGCTCGGCGACGGCCAGCAGCGCGACTCGGTGCCGATGCTCGGCTACCTCTTCTATGTCGGCGATCCCGGCGAGACCGACCTGCCCTACCTGCGAGAGCCGGACAACGCTGACGAGTGGAGCCGCCTCCGCCGGGAGGTCGCGCTGACCCCCGAGGCGGTCGTACGTCTCGCCGAAGCCGCCCAGGCCCGCTACGGCTTCGCCGACTTCAAGCTCAAGGGCGGCGTCCTCGCCGGCGAGGAGGAGGTCGCCGCGGTGACCGCCCTCCACGAGCGCTTCCCGGACGCCCGGATCACCCTCGACCCCAACGGCGGCTGGCTGCTCGCCGACGCGGTCCGGCTGCTGAAGGGCAAGGACGACGTGCTCGCGTACGCCGAGGACCCCTGCGGCGCCGAGGGCGGCTACTCGGGGCGCGAGATCATGGCCGAGTTCAAGCGCGCCACCGGGCTGCGTACGGCGACCAACATGATCGCCACCGACTGGCGCCAGATGTCCCACGCGATCCGCACCAACGCCGTCGACATCCCGCTCGCGGACCCGCACTTCTGGACCATGTCCGGCTCGGTCCGCGTCGCCCAGCTGTGCCACGAGTTCGGGCTGACCTGGGGCTCCCACTCCAACAACCACTTCGACGTCTCGCTGGCCATGTTCACCCACGTCGGCGCCGCCGCGCCGGGGGAGATCACCGCGCTGGACACCCACTGGATCTGGCAGGACGGCCAGGGGCTGACCGAGGCGCCGCTGGAGATCCGCGACGGCGCGGTCACGGTCCCGACCGCCCCGGGGCTCGGGATCCGGCTCGACCGCGACCGGGTCGCGGCCGCGCACGAGCTCTACCTCGAGCACGGCCTCGGCGTACGCGACGACGGTGTCGCCATGCAGTACCTGGTGCCGGGGTGGAGCTTCGACCCCAAGCGCCCGTGCCTTGTCCGCTGAGCTCGTCTGGCTCCTGCTCGCCGGCATCGGCGCGGGACTGACCGGCTCGGTGGCCGGTCTGGCCTCGCTGGTCAGCTACCCCTCCCTGCTGGCCGCGGGGCTGCCGCCGGTGGTCGCCAACGTCACCAACACGGTGGCCATGTTCGGCGTCACCGGCGGCACCGTCGCCGGCTCACGGCGCGAGCTCCGCGGTCAGGGCAGGAGGATCGCCTGGCTGGCCCTGGCCTCCTTCCTCGGCGGCGCGGTCGGCGCGGCCCTGCTGCTCACCACGCCGGCCGAGGCGTTCGAGGCGGTCGTACCCTGGCTCGTCGGGGCCGGCGCGATCCTGCTGCTGCTCCGCGACCGGATCCGCGTCTGGGCCGCGGCGCTCGCCACGACGAGGACGCCACGGCAGGATCCGCTCGACCAGGGGGAGCGGCGTACGGTCGCCCGCGGGCTCGCCTGGGGCGTGGCCGTGTTCGTGCTCGGCATCTACGGCGGCTACTTCGGCGCGGGCGTCGGCATCATCGCGCTGGCCGTCCTCGTGCTGGAGCGGACCGAGGCGCTCGCGATCACCAACGCGGTCAAGAACGTCGCGACCGGCGTCGCCAACGGCACCGCCGCGATCGCGTACGTCTTCTTCGCTCCTGTCGACTGGCCCGCCGCGGTCGCGCTCGGGGTCGGTGCCGTGCTCGGCGGCTTCCTCGGACCCGCGATCGTCCGGGTCGCGCCCGAGCGGCCGCTGCGCTGGCTCGTGGGTCTCGCCGGGCTCGGGCTGGCCGTGCACCTCGCCACCACCTGACCCCGGTAGGCTCCGGCCGTTGTCACGGGTCGACAGAAGGACGAAGCGAACATGGGTTCGAGCATCACCGCGGTGCGCGGCCGGGCGCGTGCGCTGGTCGACAACGACACGTTCCAGAAGACCATCATCGGCGTGATCATCCTCAACGCGGTGGTCCTCGGTGTCGAGACGATGGTGCCCGAGCACCTGGCCCACGAGCTCGCCATGCTCGACAGCGTGCTGCTCGGCGTCTTCGTCGTCGAGCTGGTGCTGCGGCTGGTGGCGTACGGCCCGAGGTTCTTCCTCGACCCGTGGAACATCTTCGACACCGCGATCGTGGCGATCGCGCTGGTGCCCGCCACCGGCCCGATGTCGGTGCTGCGGGCGCTGCGGATCCTGCGCGTGCTGCGCCTGGTCAACTCGGTCCCGTCCATGCGCCGCGTCGTCGACGGCCTGATCAACGCGGTGCCGGGGATGGGCGCGGTCGCGGGGCTGCTGGGGCTGATGATGTACGTCGCAGTGGTCATCTCGACCAACCTCTACGGGGAGATCGCGCCGGAGTACTTCGGCGATCTCGGCACCAGCGCGTTCACGCTCTTCCAGACCATGACCGGCGAGGCCTGGCCCGACATCGCCCGCGAGGTGATGGCACAGGACCCCTCGGCGTGGATCTTCTTCGTCGTCTTCATCCTGGTGATGACCTTCGCCGTCCTCAACCTCTTCCTCGCCGTCGTCGTCTCCGGCATGGAGAGCGTCGAGAGCCTGGCACAGCACGAGGAGGAGTCCGACGCCGAGATGATGGCCGTGCTGACCTCGCTGCGTGAGGACCTCACCGCCGTACGCGAGGAGCTGGCCGCCACCCGGGCCGAGCTGCAGAGCGGCCGCACGGAGGTCTGAGCCGGGTTCGGTCACGGGCCCGTCGCCCCGTGACCACAACGACCACAAGATCCAATACGTCCAGATGCTTCCTGGCATCTCCTCGCCGCCCATAACTTCGCGGCCATGAAGTGACGAGCGTCACTTTCGAAGGAGATCCCATGAACCCCCTCATCCGTACCGCCGCGATCGCCGTCGCCACCGCCCTGGCCGGCACCTCGCTCGCCGCCTGCAGCTCGGTCAACAGCTCGGGCTCGTCCGCCGAGGAGGCGCCGACGAGCGTGAACATCGTCGTCCCCGCCGACCCGGGCGGCGGCTGGGACCAGACCGGCCGCGCCTTCTCCGAGGTGCTGACCGGCGAGAAGATCCTCGAGACCGCCTCCGTCTCCAACGTCCCTGGGGCCGGCGGCACCGTCGGTCTGGCCCAGCTCGCCAACGAGACCGACCCCAACACCCTGATGGTGATGGGCCTGGTCATGGTCGGCGCGATCGAGACGAACAAGTCGGCCACCAAGCTCGCCGACACCACCCCGATCGCGAAGCTGACCGAGGAGCAGGAGGTCGTCGTCGTACCGGCCGACTCGAAGTACCAGACCATCAACGACCTCGTCGACGACATCAAGGCCAACGGTCAGGACGTCGCGATCGCCGGCGGCTCCGCGGGCGGCACCGACCAGATCCTCGCCGGCCAGCTGCTCAAGGCCAGCGGCGTGGCCTCCGGTGACATCGCCAGCAGCCTCAACTACGTGCCCTTCGACGGTGGTGCCGAGTCGGTGACCGCGCTGCTCGGCGGCAAGGTCGACGCCGGGATCTCCGGGGTCGGTGAGTACGCCGAGCAGATCAAGGCCGGCAAGCTCCGCGCGCTGGCCGTCTCCGGCGAGGAGCCCTCCGGCCTGCTCCCGGACGTGCCCACCCTGACCGACGAGGGCATCGACCTGGTGCTCACCAACTGGCGCGGCATCGTCGCCCCCGGCGACCTCGAGGACGCCGAGCGCGAGGCACTGACCGACCTGGTCACCGAGGCGGCCGAGTCCGACGCCTGGGCCAAGGTCCTCGAGACCAACGACTGGGACGACGCGTTCATGGCGGGCGAGGAGTTCGAGACGTACGTCGACGAGGAGGTCACCTCCGCACAGACCACGCTCGAGGAAATCGGTCTCGTCCAGTGAACCCCACGACCCCCACCCAGCCTGGCCGGCTCTCCTTCGGGGAGCCGGCCATGGCCGGGGGCATCCTCGCCCTCGGTGTGTTCGCGCTGGTCCGTGCGGGAAGCATCGCCGAGCCGGTCACCGCCGCCGGCGCGATCGGGCCGCGGACGATGCCCTACCTGGTCGGCGGCCTGCTGGTCGTGACCGGCGGCATCACCCTGGTGCGTGTCCTGCGCGGTGAGCGCGGCGAGGCCGAGGGCGGCGAGGACGTCGACCTCTCCGGCGGCACCGACTGGCTCACCGCCGGCCTGCTGGCCGCGGCCGTCCTGGGCCACGCCCTCCTGATCGGCCTGGTCGGCTGGCCGCTGGCCGGCACCGCGCTGTTCACCGCCGGCGCGGTCATCCTGGGGGCCCGCCCCTGGTGGCGCTCCCTGCTGATCGGCCTGGTCATGGCGTTCGCGATCCAGATCGTCTTCGCCGGCGGCCTCGGCGTCTCGCTGCCGCCGGGCCCGTTCCTGGAAGGGGTGGCGTTCCTCCATGGATAACCTGACCCTGCTCCTGGAGGGGTTCGCCACCGCCGCGCACCCCGAATACCTCGCCTTCGCCTTCATCGGCGTCATCCTCGGCACCGCGGTCGGCGTCCTGCCCGGCATCGGGCCCTCGATGACCGTCGCGCTGCTGCTGCCGCTGACCTACGCGCTGGACCCGACGGCCGCGCTGATCACCTTCGCCGGGATCTACTACGGCGGCATGTACGGCGGGTCGACGACCTCGATCCTGCTCAACACGCCCGGCGAGGCGTCCTCGATGATCACCGCCCTCGAGGGCAACAAGATGGCCAAGCGCGGCAAGGGCGCCGCAGCGCTCGCCACCGCCGCCATCGGGTCGTTCGTGGCGGGTACGCTCGCCACGGTCGCGCTCACCTTCCTGGCGCCTCTGGCCGCGGACCTCGCGGTCAAGCTCGGTCCCGTCGAGAAGGTGGCCCTGATGGTGCTCGCCTTCACCACCGTCGGGGCACTGCTGGGCCGCTCGGTCTCGCGCGGGCTGGCCGCCCTCGGCGTCGGTATGTTCATCGGGCTCATGGGCGTCGACGGCATGTCGGGCCAGATGCGGTTCACCTTCGGCGTACCCGTGCTCAACGACGGCATCGACGTCGTGGTCGTCGCGGTCGCGCTCTTCGCCGTCGGCGAGGCGCTGTACGTCGGTGCGCAGCTGCGCCGCGGACCCCAGCAGCTCGTCCCGGTCACCCGGGGCTGGCGCACCTGGATGACCCGTGAGGACTGGCGGCGTTCCTGGAAGCCGTGGCTGCGCGGCACCGCGATCGGCTTCCCGATCGGCACCCTGCCGGCCGGCGGGGCCGAGGTCGGCACGTTCCTGTCGTACTCCGCCGAGCGCAAGCTCGCTCGTGGGAAGGCGAAGGAGGAGTTCGGCCACGGCGCCATCGAGGGCGTGGCCGGGCCCGAGGCGGCGAACAACGCCTCGGCGGCGGGTGTGCTGGTGCCGCTGCTGACCCTCGGTATCCCGACCTCGGCCACGGCCGCGGTGATCCTGGTGGCGCTGCAGCACTACAACATCCAGCCGGGACCGCTGCTGTTCAAGGACCACGGCGACCTGGTCTGGCCGCTGGTGGCGAGCCTCTACATCGGCAACGTGCTGCTGCTGGTGCTCAACCTCCCGCTGGTCGGGCTGTGGGTGAAGGTGCTCCAGATCCCGCGGCACTATCTCTACGCCGGCATCCTGCTGTTCGCTGCTCTGGGCGCCTTCGCGGTGCACTTCAGCCCGCAGGACGTCATGGTCCTCCTGGTGCTCGGCATCCTGGGCTTCTTCATGCGCCGCTACGGCTACCCCGTGGCGCCGATGGTGGTCGGGCTGATCCTCGGACCGATCTTCGAGCGGCAGCTGCGCTCGGCCCTGCAGATCGCCCAGGGGGACTGGCTGACGCTGGTGCAGTCGCCGTTCGCGATCGTCGTCTACGTCGCGCTGCTGCTCGCGCTCGCCGGGTCGATCGTGCTCCGCCGCAAGGAGGAGGACCTGGAGCACGAGCTCGTCGAGGCGGATCGCTGAGGTGCAGGAGATCGCCTCAGGTGCCCGTCGAGGCGATCTCCTGCAGCACGACGTTGCGGGGGCCGTCGGGAGTGCCCCTGACCACGCGCAGGAAGTAGGACTGGTCGGGGTTGTGGTTGGGGTCGAACGTCCAGTTCCCGCGGGGACTGACGATCGTGCCGACGGACCCCAGGGAGTCCGCGATCTCGTTGCGGTTGACCTCGTCGGAGAGGTCGAGCGCCTTGTCGAGCGCGGCCGCGGCGTCGTAGGCCTGCACCGAGTAAGCCGTCGGGGTGGCGTCGTAGGCCTTGCGGTAGTCCTTCACGAAGGCGTCGTTCATCAGCGAGTCCATGGCCTCGCTGTAGTGCAGCACCGTCCGCACCCCGGTCGCGTCGCCGCCCAGGGTGGACAGCACGTCGCCCTCGGTGAGGAATCCGGGACCGTAGAGCGGGGTGCTCCGGGCCAGGCCGGAGTCGCGATACTGCGTCACGAAGGCCTCCGCCTCCTTCCCGGTGTACGCGGCATAGACCGCGTCCGCACGTGACCTCTTCACCTTCGCGAAGATCCCCGACCACTCCTCGGTGCCGGCGGCAGGCGTGTAGCTCTGCCCCGCGACCCTGCCGCCGGACGCCTCGGCGGCGATCATGAAGCTGTCGGAGAACTCGTGACCTGCGGCATCGTCGGAGGCGATGACGTAGGCCGTGCCGCGGTCGGTCTCCTGGGCGACGGCCTTCCCGAGCGCGCCGCCCAGATCGGCGTTGGTCGTCGACGTACGCCACAGGTAGTCGGAGCCGTCGGCGAACTGGTCGGCGCCGGCACCGGTGACGATCAGCGGCGTCTTGCTGCTGTCCGCGAGGTCCTTGGCCGCGAGCGCAGTCTCCGAGCCCACCAGCCCGACGACCGCCTGGACCTCGTCGTCCTCGATCAGCCTGGACACCGCCGCGACCCCGGTCCTGACCTGGTCGCCCTCGTCGGCCTCGATGACGTCGACCGGTCGGCCACCGAGCTTGCCGCCGTGCTGGTCGAGGTAGAGGTCGAAGCCGCGGGACATGTCGGCGCCGATCGACTTGTGGGCGCCCGAGGTCGGGACCACGAGACCGATCGTGACCTTCGACTCCGACGTGGTGGCGCAGCCGGCGAGACCGAGCGCGAGCGCCGAGACGGGCACGAGAACGAACAGCTTCCGACGAGCCGATCCGGCCACGGGGGACTCCATCTGTGCGAAGACGTGTGGAAGGTTTCGAGTAGCCGAACACTGGCACAAACAGCGGTCGGGGCGCGAGCAATTCGGTGCCGTGTCCGCAAGTGGGTAGTCTCGCCCTGCCAGTCGTACTCCATGCCTGATGGAGTCAGGGAACCCGGTGAGAGTCCGGGACTGACGCGCAGCGGTGAGGATGACGGGCGGGGCACGCACCTCCTCCGGGAGGGGCAGCCACTGGAGCCTGGCTCCGGGAAGGCGTCCCGCACCGATCGATTCCGAGTCCGAAGACCTGCTGGCTCTGGCGGCGCCCGCCGCCAGGTCACCACGTGCCCCGCGGAAGGGCACCTGACCAGAGCAGGTGTGGCGATGTCCCGAGTCCGAACCGACCGGTGCCCAGGAGTCGGCCGTCCGTGGCCGGCCGAGGACGGCCTGCTGGTGCGGCTGCGCCTGATCGGCGGCTCCGTCTCCTCCGCGTCGCTGCTCTCGCTGGTCTCCGTGGCCGAGACCTACGGCGACGGTCGCATCTATCTCACCGGCCGCGCCAACCTGCAGGTACGCGGCCTGCCCGCTGTCGACGGCGCGCTGCCCGGCGAGGTGCTCACCGCGCTGAAGGCGACCGGTCTGGTGCCCGCGCAGACCCACGAGCTCGTACGCAACGTGATGGTCTCCCCGCAGACCGGGCTCGCCGGCGGACGGGCCGACCTGCGTGGCGTGGCCGCGTCCCTGGACCGGCTGCTGTGCGCCTCGCCCCGGCTGGCGGCGCTGCCCGGACGGTTCCTCTTCGTGCTCGACGACGGTCGCGGCGACCTGGTCTCGCGGGAGTGCGATCTCGGTCTGGTGGCGCTCTCGGATGCCGAGGGTCAGCTGCGCGTCGGCGACTCGTGGGGGCCGGTCGTGCCGCTCGCCGAGGCCGCGGCCCGGCTGGTCGCGCTCGCTGCACGCTTCCTGGACGTACGCGGTGAGGGGCCGTCGGCGGCCTGGCACGTCTCCGAGCTCGACGGCCCGCTGGTCGAGCCGGTCGCTGCCGATGACCGGGTGCCGGCCGCGACCGAGGAGCTCGGGTTCGGCGAGGTGCCCGGGGGCGAGCACGTCGCCGCCGCGGACGAGGCTCTGGACCGGGCCGCCGTCGAGGCGCTGGTCGAGCGGGCGCCGGCGGTCGTGGTGACACCGTGGCGCGGCGTACTCGTGCCTGCGCCGCAGAAGCGTCCGACCCGGCGCTACGACTACATCGACCAGGGACCGGCGATCTACGTCGACTCCTTCGCGACCATCCGGCGCGAGGCCGACCTCTCCGCGGTGCCCGCCGACGCCGAACGGCTCGCCGTCCGGATGATCCACGGCAGCGGACAGGTCGATCTCGCCGCCGACCTGGTCATCCACCCCGGCCTGGTGAAGGCCGCGCGTGGCGCGCTCGAGGCCGGGGCGCCGATCCTGTGCGATGCCACGATGGTCGCGACCGGGGTCACCCGCAGCCGGCTGCCGCGCGACAACGAGGTGCTCTGCATGCTCGGTGACGACCGTGTCCCGGCGCTGGCCCGTGCCTGGAGCACGACCCGCACCGCGGCCGCGCTGTCGCTGTGGGAGCCCTATCTGGAGGGCTCCGTCGTCGCCATCGGCAACGCCCCCACGGCGCTCTTCCACCTGCTCGAGATGATCCTCGACGGTGGCCCGCGGCCGGCCGCGATCGTCGGCTGCCCGGTCGGTTTCATCGGCGCCGCCGAGTCCAAGGAGGCGCTCGCCTCCTTCGCCGACGACCACGGGATCGACATCCCCTTCGTCACCGTGCGCGGCCGCCGGGGCGGCTCGGCGATGACCTCGTCCGCACTCAACGCACTCGCCCAGGAGCAGGAATGAGCACCCCGATCCGCGGGCGATTCACCGTCGTCGGCATCGGCCCGGGCGACCCCGAGCTGATCACCCTCAAGGCCGCCCGGCTGATCGGCGCGGCACCGGTGATCGCCTACCACGCCGGGGTGCGCAAGCAGTCCCACGCCCGCCGGATCGCCTCCTCGCTGATCCCTTCGGGGGCGATCGAGGAGGAGCTGCGCTACCCGGTCACCACCGGGACCACCTCGCACCCGGGCGGCTACGTCGGGGCGATGGCGGAGTTCTACGAGTCCTGCGCGGTCCGGCTCTCGGCCCATCTCGACGCCGGCCGCGACGTGGTCCTGCTCGCCGAGGGCGACCCGCTCTTCTACGGCTCCTCGATGTATCTCCACGACCGGTTCAAGGAGGTCTACGAGACCTCCGTCGTGCCCGGCGTTCCCGCCTTCGCGGCCGCCACCGCGGCCGTCTCGACGCCGCTGGTGCGCCAGGCCGACGTCCTCACGGTGCTGCCGGGCACGCTGCCTGAGCCCGAGCTCGCCCGGCGTCTGGCCGACACCGAGGCCGCGATCATCATGAAGCTCGGCCGGACCTTCCCGGCGGTTCGCTCCGCGCTGGAGGCTGCCGGGCGGCTCGAGGGTGCTTGGTACGTCGAGCGTGCTTCGCAGCCCGAGGAGCGCTGGCTTCCGGTCGCTGATGTCGACCCGTCCTCGGTTCCCTACTTCTCGCTCATCGTGGTTCCCGGCGACTCTCAGCCCTCCGCTGGTCGAGCCGGAGTCGTGAGGGACGAACGACTCCGTGTCGAGACCAACACGGTCGAATCGAGCGCCTCAGGGGACTGTGTCGGTCTCGACACGCCTCCGCCTAGCGGCTCCGGCGGCTCGACCAGCGATGGGGAGGTGCTCGTCGTCGGGCTGGGGCCGGGGCCGGACGAGTGGCTGACGCCCGAGGTGTCGGCTGCGCTGGCCGAGGTGGGCCACGTCGTCGGCTATGCGCCCTACGTCAACCGGGTGCCGCAGCGTGCTGGGCTGCAGCGGCACGCCTCGGGCAACACGGTCGAGGTCGACCGGGCCCGGCACGCGCTGGAGCTGGCGCTCGCGGGGGAGCGGGTCGCCGTCGTCTCCGGCGGTGACGCCGGTGTCTTCGGGATGGCCTCTGCCGTGTTCGAGGCGGCTTCGGATCCGGCCTATGCCGGCGTACGTGTCCGGGTCCTGCCCGGCGTCAGCGCGGTCCAGGCGGTGGCCGCCCGGGCGGGCGCTCCGGTCGGTGCAGACTTCGCGGTGATGTCGCTCTCGGACCGGCTCAAGCCGTGGTCGGTCATCGAGGAGCGGATGCGCGCGGTCGCCGCGGCCGACCTGGTGCTGGCGATCTACAACCCGGCCTCGCGCTCGCGCACCGACCAGATCGGGCTGGCGCGCGACGTACTCCTCGAGCAGCGCAAGCCCGACACCGTCGTCATCGTCGGACGAGACGTCGGGCGGGCCGAGGAGTCGCTGACGGTGACCACGCTCGGTGAGCTGGATCCCGCATCGATCGACATGAAGTGTCTGGTCATCGTGGGGGCGAGCTCGACCCGGGTGACCGCGGCAGGACAGGTCTGGACGCCGAGGTATGTCCGATGACCGATCCGATGACCGTCCACTTCGTCGGTGCCGGGCCCGGCGCGGCGGACCTGCTGACCGTGCGCGCGACGAGGCTGCTCGAGGCCGCCGACGTGGTGCTCTATCCCGGCACCTATCTGGATCCCGAGGTCCTGGCCCACTGCAGTCCGTCGGCCTCGCTCGTCGACACCCAGAAGCTCGATCTGGACCAGATCGTCGGTGCGATCATCACCGCTCACCGGGGCGGTAAGCAGGTCGTACGCCTCGTGTCGGGTGACCCGTCGGTCTACTCGGCCGTGGCCGAGCAGACCCGGCGGCTCGACGCCGCCGAGGTGCCGTGGGACGTGACCCCTGGCGTACCGGCCTACGCTGCCGCCGCTGCGCTGGTCGGACGCGAGCTCACCGTGCCGCTGGTGGCCCAGTCGGTGGTCCTCACCCGCACCCAGGCCCGGTCGACGGCCATGCCGGAGGGGGAGTCGCTGGCTGCGTACGCCGCCACCGGCGCCACCCTGGTGCTCCACCTGGCGATCCGGCGCACCCGCGAGCTGATGGCCGAGCTGTTGCCCTTCTACGGCCCGGAGTGTCCGGTCGTGGTCGTCTACCGCGCCAGCCAGCCCGAGGAGAAGGTGCTGCGGGGGACCGTGTCGACGATCGCCGACGCGGTCGAGGACGCCGGCCTGCGCCAGGCCGCCGTCATCCTGGCCGGGCCCGCGCTGGCCCGCGCCGGCGGTGAGTCGTTCCTCTACGACGCTGCCAGGGTGCGTGCCTGATGGACCTCTACGACGCCATCAACCGTCGTCGGGACACCCGTGCCGAGTTCACCGGCGAGCCGGTGGCTCCGGATGTCCTGGAGCGGGTCCTGTCCGCCGCCCACGCCGCCCCGAGCGTCGGGATGTCGCAGCCGTGGGACTTCGTGCTCGTACGCGACGCCGACCGCCTCGAGCGCTTCCACTCCCACGTCGCGACCGAGCGTGAGACCTTCGCCGCCACCCTGTCCGGCGAGCGGGCCGAGACCTTCTCCCGGATCAAGATCGAGGGCATCCGCGAGTCCGGGCTGGGGGTCGTGGTCGGCTACGACCCGAGCCGTGGCGGCCCCAACGTCCTCGGCCGCCACGCCATCGCCGACGCCGGCCTCTACTCGGTCGTCTGCGCCATCCAGAACCTCTGGCTCGCCGCCACCGCCGAGGGCCTCGGCGTCGGCTGGGTCAGCTTCTACCGCGAGGAGTTCCTGCGCGACCTGGTCGGGATGCCCGAGGGCGTACGTCCTGTCGCCTGGCTCTGCGTCGGTCACGTCGAGGATCTCCCCGATGTCCCCGACCTGGAGCGCTTCGGCTGGCGCCACCGCTCACCGCTCTCGACGGTGCTCCACGACGAGACTTTCTAGGGTGCGGGCCAGGGCCTGGTGGCGACCGGTCGAGTAGAGGCGCTTCCGGTCGCGCTCCTCCTCCAGTTGGTCCCAGAAGTACATGCTGCGCGGGTCGGCGCGTGACGGAGTGGAGTTGAGGGCACCCCACAGTGTCCAGGTCGCTCCGTTCTCGATCGGCAGCCAGGTGTCCTCGAACTCCGAGAACCAGTCGCCGGGAGGACCGAGTGTGAGTCTGCCCGGTGGGAGGCCGGGAGACGTGGACGCATCTGGTGGTAGGCGAGCGAGGGAAGGTACCAACCCGTCGCGACGTCTGCGCGCTGCTCCTCCCAGGTGGCGTCGAGGTCGAAGGGTCTGGTGCGGCCGATCCGCGCGATGAACGGCTGATGCCGGTCGAGGGCCTCGTCGGTGCTGCGTGGCCGGGCGAGGAGACGCTCGATCGCGTCGGCTTCGTACCGGTACGCCGAGCCGACTCGCGTGCGCGGGCCGGCGAGCCCTGACTGCAGGATGCGCAGCGCCTGGTTGCGGCCAAGGAGATGGACTCTCGCCAGGCGCTCACATGCTTGCTGCGTGGTGATCAGCATGTGACGACGCTAGGCCGGGACCATCGGGGCGTCCATCGCATACCAGTCAGGTGTAAACCGGTCGTGCAGCGGCAGCGATAGTGCACGGTGGCAGCACCTTGTTCACCAGGGCCGCGAGGGCCGGGCGGGGGATCAGGATCTGTTGGCCGTGTAGGCCCATTGCGTGACGGTGCGCGCAGGCGCCCAGCCGGTGAAGGAACCGATCGGGGCGGTGGTCTCGACGGCGATGCGGGTGAGTTCGCCGCCGCGATCTTCGTAGAGCCCTGCGAGGAGCTGCTCGGTCTCCAGGGTGACGCCGTGGACGACGAGACGACCGCCGGGGCGGAGGGCGGCGAGGCAGGCGTCGAGGACGCCGGGGCGGGTCGCGCCGCCGCCGATGAAGATCGCGTCGGGCGCCGGGAGATCGCGCAACGCATCCGGGGCACGACCTTCGACGACGGTCAGGCTCGGTACGCCGAGACGGGCGGCGTTACGAGCGATCCGGGCTGCCCGCTCGGAGTTGCCCTCGATGGCCGTCGTGGTGCAGGAAGGGTGCGCCCGCATCCACTCGATTCCGACCGATCCGGCACCGGCGCCGACGTCCCACAGGTGTTCGCCGGGGGTCGGTGCCAGGCGGGCCAGGGCGGAGGCGCGCAGGTCGCGCTTGGTCAGCTGGCCGTCGTTCTCGAAGGCGTCGTCGGGTAGACCGGCCGCCCAGCCGAACAGCGGCGCCCCGACGCACTCGATCGCCACGATGTTGAGCCGTGGCGACTCGCCCGCCCAGGTCGAGGCCGTGCCCGTCCGCGAGCTCTCGGTCTCCGCCCCCAGCTCGCCCAGCACGGTCATCACGGACCCACCGAGACCGGCCGTGACCAGGAGGTTCGCGATCGAGGCCGGGGTCGATCCGTCTGAGGAGAGCGCCAGGATCCGGCGGCCGGGGGCGAGCTCGCGGCCGACCAGCGACACGTCGCGGCCGACCACGCTGACGACCGCGCACGACTCGGCCGGCCAGCCCATCCGGGCGCGGGCGAGGGAGACGGAGGAGACGGCCGGCTCGATGCGTACGTTCTCCCGACCGAGGAGCGAGATCAGGGTCGTCCCGATGCCGGAGACCAGCGGATCGCCGGAGGCCAGCGCGACGACGGGAGCGTCCGCCGGGAGCGACTCGAGCAGCGCAGGAAGGCCATCGCGAAGCGGCGAGGGCCAGGGCTCGCGCCGCTGGCCGGGGAGGTCAGGGACGACGTCGAGATGACGCTTGCCGCCGAGGAGGGTCGCGGCCTCCCGGATCAGCTGCTGGTGACGTACGGGGATCTCGTCCCAACCTCCGGCACCGATGCCCACCACGACGATCATGAGGCCAGACGCTACAGTGAGCGCACAGGCGCGAGGTGCCCCGACTGGGGAGAATCTGGGAAGCCGGTGAGAATCCGGCACAGGCCCGCTGCGGTGAATCGAGCTCCGACCACGGGGACTCGACAAGTCCGAAGACCGGCCTCGCGTCCAACCAACCAACGCGATAGGGAGCGGGAGCCTCTCATGCCGGTGCACTACCCATTTTCTGCCGTCCTCGGCTGCCAGGCCGACTCGGCCACAGGGCTCGACGACATGGGCCTCGCGCTCGTGCTCACCACGATCTCCCCGGAGATCGGCGGGGTCTTGGTCCGTGGCGAGAAGGGGACCGCGAAGTCGACGGCCGTACGCGGCCTGGCGGCCGTGCTGCCCTCGATCTCGGTCTACGCCGGGGACCGGTTCTCGATCGACCCCGCCGACCCGTCCGCGGAGTCGCCCGACGGACCGTTCGGGTCCGCCGCCGTCGTGGAGAGCCGGCCGGTGCGGCTGGTCGAGCTTCCGGTGGGCGCCACCGAGGACCGGGTCGTCGGCTCGCTCCACCTGGAGAGCGCGCTGTCGCGCGGCGCGGTCGAGTTCGAGCCAGGACTGCTCGCCCGGGCCCACCGCGGCCTGCTGTACGTGGACGAGGTCAACCTGCTCCACGACCACCTGGTCGACCTCCTGCTGGACGCGGCCGCGATGGGCCGGGTCTCGGTCGAGCGCGACGGGGTCTCGGTCGAGCACGCCGCCCGATTCGTACTGATCGGCACCATGAACCCCGAGGAGGGCGAGCTGCGCCCGCAGCTGCTGGACCGCTTCGGGCTCACCGTCGAGGTCGCCGCGCCCCGGGACCCCGCGCTGCGCGCCGAGGTCGTCCGCCGCCGGATGGCCTTCGACCTGGACGCTCCCGCGTTCGTCGAGCGCTATGTCGCCGCCGAGCGCGACCTGACCGCCCGGATCTCGGCCGCCCGCGCGCTGGTCGGCAAGGTCCGGCTCACCGCGCCCGGGCTGCTCAAGATCGCCGAGGTCTGCGCGGCCTTCGAGGTCGACGGGCTCCGCGCCGACATCGTCACCGCCCGCACCGCCGTCGCCCACGCCGCCTGGGCCGGACGCTCCGAGGTCACCCGCGCCGACATCCGCCGCGCCGCACTGCTCGCGCTGCCGCACCGCCGCCGTCGCAACCCCTTCGACGCTCCCGGCCTCGACGAGGACCTCCTCGACCGCATCCTCGGCGACGAGGAGCTGCCACCCGAGCCGCCCCCGGAGGTCGAGCCTGTCGAGACCTCCCACGAGGAGACATCGACCACCGACGACGGGGTCGCGGAACCCCAGTCGGTCGAGCCCGGCGAGCGCCAGCGAGACGGTGCCGAGACCAACACAGCCGATTCCGCGGACGACCGACCCGACGCGCCGCCCACGCCCTCCGCTCCCGCCCCCGAGTCCGTCACCGCTGCCGCCCCTGCCTACCGCCCCCGCCTCCTGACCGTCACCGGACTGGGCACCGGCCGCACCGGAGGCCGGAGCAAGGCGATCGGCAGCAGCGGCCGCCGGATCGGCGCGAACACCAGCGTCCGCGGCTCGCTCCATCTCGTCGAGACGCTCAAGGCCGCCGCGGGCAAGCAGGCAGCCCGCCCGCGTACGTCCGCGAAGGTCGAGCTGCGGGTCGAGGACCTCCGCACCGCGGTCCGCGAGGGACGCGAGGCCAACCTGGTGCTCTTCTGCGTGGACGCGTCCGGGTCGATGGCCGCGCGCAAGCGGATGGCGCAGGTGAAGGCCGCGGTCCTCTCGCTGCTCCTCGACGCCTACCGGCGCCGCGACAAGGTCGGGATGATCACCTTCCGCGGCGAAGGCGCCGAGCTCGTGCTGCCGCCGACCGGGTCGGTCGACCTCGCGGCAGCCCGTCTGGACGAGGTGCCCGCCGGAGGACGTACGCCGCTGGCCGAAGGCCTCCTCGAGGCCGCCCGGGTGCTGCAGCGCGAGCATCTGCGCGACCCCGATCTGCGGCCGCTGCTGGTGGTCGTCACGGACGGCCGCGCGAACTCCAAGGCCCACGGCAAGGAGGCGGTGCGGCGCTCGCAGCAGGCCGCCGCGTACGTCGCCGGCCTGGGCGTCACCACCGTCGTCATCGACTCCGAGAGCGGGCCGATGCGGCTCGGGCTGGCTCGCCGGCTGGCCGAGCACCTCGGCGCCGAGCACGTCCCGGTCGCCGAGGTGAGCGCCGAGGCGCTGACGTCGGCCGTCCACGGGTTCACCGGATCCACCATGGGAAGGGGCGCTGCCTGATGCCGAAGGGACAGCCGCTGAACGTACCCGACGACGGGCTCACCACCCGCCAGCGCCGCAACCGGCCGCTGGTGATGGTCCACACCGGGCCCGGCAAGGGGAAGTCGACCGCCGCCTTCGGGCTCGCGCTGCGCGGCTGGAACCAGGGCTGGCGGATCGGGGTCTTCCAGTTCGTGAAGTCGGCCAAGTGGCGCATCGGCGAGCAGACGGTCTTGGAGCGGCTCGGACAGCTGCACGAGGAGACCGGCGAGGGTGGACCGGTCGACTGGCACAAGATGGGCTCCGGATGGTCGTGGTCGCGCAAGCGGGGCGAGGCCGAGGACCACGCCGCGGCCGCCGCCGAGGGCTGGGCCGAGATCAAGCGGTGCCTGGCCGAGGAGCGCTACGACCTGCTCGTCCTCGACGAGTTCACCTACCCGATCAAGTGGGGCTGGGTCTCTGCCGAGGAGGTGGCGTCGGTGCTCTCCGAGCGCCCCGGGCGCCAGCACGTCGTGATCACCGGCCGCGACGCCGATCCTGCCGTGCTCGAGGTCGCCGACCTGGTCACCGAGATGACCAAGGTCAAGCACCCCATGGACGCCGGCCAGAAGGGCCAGAAGGGCATCGAATGGTGACCCTGCCCCGGCTGGTGGTCGCGGCTCCCTCGACGGGTTCGGGGAAGACGACGATCGCGACCGGGCTGATGGCGGCGCTGCGCGCTTCCGGTCACGAGGTCAGTGGGCACAAGGTCGGCCCGGACTACATCGACCCGGGCTACCACGCGCTCGCCACCGGCCGCCCGGGCCGCAACCTCGATCCTCACCTGGTTGGAGTCGAGCGGGTGGTGCCGCTGCTGCTCCACGGTGCCGCCGGGGCCGACGTCGCGGTGATCGAGGGCGTCATGGGCCTCTACGACGGCCGCCTCGGCACCGATGGCTTCGCCTCGACAGCGCACGTCGCCGCGCTGACCTCCTCGCCGGTCGTCCTGGTACTCGACGTCGCCCGGATGTCCCGTTCCGCTGCCGCGATCGCGGCGGGCATGGCCGCCTTCGACCCGTCCGTACGCATCGGGGGAGTCGTCCTCAACCGCTGCTCTCCCGGGCGCAACGCCGACGAGATCCGGCGAGCGCTCGACCAGGTCGGCCTGCCGGTGCTCGGCATGCTCCCGCGGGACGAGACGCTCGCGACCCCGTCACGTCACCTCGGCCTCGTCCCCGTCGCCGAGCGGGACGAGTCGGTCGCGCTGATCGAGCGGCTGGGGGAGCAGGTCGCCGCCCACCTCGACCTCTCCGCCCTGCTCGACGTCGCTCGCTCGGCCCCCGACCTGGACGCCGAGCCGTGGGATCCGGCCATGGCGCTGGAGATCGACGCCTCGCCGGCCGGGGAGCGTCCGGTCGTCGCGGTCGCGGGCGGCAGGGCGTTCACCTTCCGCTACCCCGAGACCGAGGAGCTCCTGGAGGCCGCAGGCTGCGACGTACGCCCCTTCGACCCGCTCACCGATCCCACCCTCCCCGAGGGGACGAAGGGGATCTACCTCGGCGGCGGTTTCCCGGAGATGTACGCCGCCGAGCTCGCCGCGAACGCGAGCCTGCTCCGCGACCTGAAGGCCGCCGTTCAGGCCGGGATCCCGACCGTCGCCGAGTGTGCAGGTCTCCTCTACCTGGCCGAGTCCCTCGATGGCGTACCGATGGCCGGCGCCATCCCCGCGCACGCCGCGATGAGCGAGCGCCTCACCCTGCGCTACCCGGTCGCGGTCGCGGCTTCCGACTCCCTCCTCACCCGAGCCGGCGAGCAGGTCACCGGCCACGAGTTCCACCGCACCACCACCTCGCCCGCCGCTGGTACTCAGGCCGCATGGTCGATCGAATCCGCACGGCCACCGGCCGAGAAGTCACTTGCGTCGGCCGAGACGTCAGTTGTGGCGAGCGAGAAGTCACTTGCGTCGGCCGAGCCGTCAGTTCTGGGCGACGAAAGTCGAGTTTCGCGTCCCACAGCTACAGATTCGGCCCCCAAAAGTGCCAACTCGGCCGACGCAGCTGACGGTTCGGCCGGCGGGGGCGACGGTTCGGCGCTGATGGGGTTTGCGTCGGACACGCTGCATGCGTCGTACCTGCATGTGCATTGGGCCGGCCATCCGAAGCTGGCGGTCCGGTTCGCGGCTGCGGTTCACGGCGCGGCGCAGAATCCCGCCATGGCGGGAAAATGCGCCGCCACGCGCACGAGTTCGCCCGCAGAACCCCGCCATGGCGGGGAAATGCCCGCCACTACGGACGGCCAACTGGCCGACCCCCTGCGGCACCACGGCGACGTCGAGGTGGGCGACGGGCTGCTCGACTTCGCGGTGAACGTCCACCCGGACCCGCGCCCGGAGTGGCTGGACCAGGCACTCCACGACTCGCTCGCACCGACCGCCTACCCCGACGAGGAGCCGGCGCGGGCGGCGCTGGCCAAGCATCACGGCCGTGAGCGTGCCGAGGTGCTCCCGACGGCAGGGGCGGCGGAGGCATTCACGCTGGTCGCGAGGGCGAGGAAGTGGCGGAAGCCCGTCGTGGTCCATCCGCAGTTCACCGAGCCCCACGCGGCGCTGGAGCAGGCCGGCCACACGGTCACCGAGGTCCGCCTCCGCGCCGAGGACGGGTTCACCCTCGACCCGGCGACGGTGCCCGGCGACGCGGACCTGGTCGTCGTCGGCAACCCGACCAACCCCACCGGCGTACTCCATCCCACCGACACCCTCCGCGAGCTCCTTCGCCCCGGGCGCCTGGTCGTGGTCGACGAGGCGTTCATGGACGCGGTTCCCGGCGAACCCGAGACGCTCACCGGTGAGCGGACCGAGGGTCTGCTGGTGATCCGAAGCCTCACCAAGCACTGGTCGATCCCAGGGGTCAGGGCCGGTTATGTCGTCGGCGACCCCGCCGCGATCGGCGACCTCGAGGCCGTACGCACCCCGTGGTCGGTCTCGGCCACCGCCGCCGCCGCGATGCTCGCCTGCGCCACCGAGCGCGCGAGTGCGGAGGCCTGCGAGCGCGCCGAGCGGATCGCCACCTGGCGCGCCCACCTCGAGGCGGGCCTGCACGAGCAGGAGATCGAGTACGTCCCCTCGACCGCCTCCTTCGTTCTGGCCCGGCCCGGCGCCGGAGTCCGGGAGGCCCTGCGGGAGCAGGGCATCGCCGTACGCCGCGCCGACACCTTCCCCGGCCTCGGCCCGGACTGGGTGCGGATCGCGGTGCGCCCCGAGGATCCGACCGACCAGCTCCTGGCCGCGCTCCGCCGAACCAGGGCAGACCTGTGAGCCCCCGGGCGATCGGCCTTCTCGCCGGTTTCGCGCTGGACCGGGTGCTCGGGGACCCGCGCCGCTACCACCCGGTCGCCGGCTTCGGCACGGTGGCGATGAAGGCGGAGCAGGCCTGGTACGCGGACGACCGCGCCCGCGGCGTGCTTCACACGGCCGCTCTCGTCGGGGGAGCGGTGGTCCTCGGAGCTGCTGCCGAACGCCTCGCTCCCGGCCGTGCCGGGAAGACGCTGGTCACCGCCGCCGCCACCTGGGCGGTCCTGGGCGGCCGCTCGCTGGAACGCGAGGCGCTGGCGGTCCACGCACACCTCGACACGGGTGACCTCCCCGCCGCGCGGCAGCGGCTCACCCACCTCGTCGGCCGTGACACCGCCGAGCTCGACGCTTCCGAGGTCTCCCGCGCCGTGGTCGAGAGCGTCGCGGAGAACACCTCCGACGCGGTGGTCGCGCCGCTGGTGTGGGGCGCCGTCGCGGGCGTACCCGGACTCCTCGGCTACCGCGCCGCCAACACCCTGGACGCGATGGTCGGCCATCACAACGACCGCTACGAGCACTTCGGCTGGGCCAGCGCGCGCCTCGACGACCTGCTCAACCTGCCCGGCTCGCGCCTGTCCGGCCTGCTCACGCTGGCCGCGGCTCGGTCCCGGGCGAAAGAGGCCTGGCGGGCCTGGCGCCGCGACGCCGCGCGACACCCGAGCCCGAACGCCGGCGTCGTCGAGGCGTCCTTCGCCGGCGCCCTCGACATCCGTCTCGGCGGCACCAACCGCTACTACGGCGACCGGGTCGAGCACCGCGCGGTGATGGGCGACGGCCGTGCCGCCACCCCCGCCGACGTCGTCAGCGCCACCACCCTGGCCCGCAGGGTCGGCATCGGCGCAGCCCTGGTCGCGGCGGCGTACGCGGTGGTCGCTCAGCGCCCGTGACGAAACGCCCGGGCCATGACCGCGGGCGGTGCGTCGGCGATGCCCGGCCCGCCGGCGCGGGTCCACTCGGCCAACGCGTCGGCGACCCGCTCCGAGCCGGCCCGGGCGACCCAGACCGGCCGGGCGCCACGCTGCCGCCCCTCGGGTGAGGGACCCACGACCACGACGTCGGCACGTTCGCAGGGGCCGAGGCAGTCGGCGACACGTACGGTCGCCGACTCCCCGGCCGCCGCGTTCAGGGTCGTGAGCACGGCCGCGTGGTCCACCCCGGGCGACTTCCGCTCGGTCCCGCAGCAGCAGCCGCGGCAGACCGTCAGCGTCGGCCGCCCGCCCGCGGACTCAGTCACCCTTCGCAGGCCTCGCAGTCCGGGCCGTTCTCGATGGCGCAGACCGCGGCGTCGCTCCAGTCGTCCCAGGTCAGGTCGTCGATGGCGTCGGTGGTGGTCGGGTTCTCGTTCATGGTCATGCTCCTGTCGTCGAAGTGGTCGAAGAGGACTGCTTGCTGGCCTGGATGCCGGCGCGCGAGCGCAGGTAGTACAAGCTCTTGATGTTCGGGTCGAGCAGCGCGAGCTTGTGGATCTTGCTGATGTACTGCGGGGTCGCGTCGGCCTGGAAGAACAGGTTGAGCGACTGGGCCTGGTCGATGTAGACCTGCCGGTCCGAGGCCCGGGCGAGCAAGATCTCCTGGTCGATCTCGTAGCCGGTCCGGAAGACGTCCTTCTCGTGGTCGTCGAGCCACGAGACGTGCTGGACGGAGCCGCCGTGGTCGATGATGTCGGAGATGTGCGCCTGGTCGTAGACGCCACGCTCCTTCATCACCTCGACGAGGTTCTGGTTGGCCCGCGGCATCTCGCCGGCCGAGGTGGTCTGGTTCCAGACGTTCGCGACGTACGGCTCGATGCCCTGGCTGGTGCCGCCGACGATCACCGCGGTGCTCATCGTCGGTGCGATCGCCATCAGGTGGGAGTTGCGCCGCCCGACGCACCACTCCGGGATGCCGGCGACGGAGCCCATCCACCGCGACGCGGCGTCGGCGCGCGTGGAGATCCGCTCGAAGATGTCCTTGTTCAGCGCGGCCGCCTTGTCCGACTCGAACGGCACCCGCTGCTTCTGCAGATAGTCGTGGTAGCCCATCACCCCGAGGCCCAGGCTGCGGGCCTTCTCGGTGTAGCGCACCGCCCGCTCGAGGCCGCGGATGGTGCGGGCCTTGCGCAGGAACGCCTCGGCGACCGCGTCGAGGAAGACGGTGGCGACGTACGCGGTGTCCTGGTCCTTCCACTCGTCGTAGGTCGACAGGTTCAGCGAGGAGAGCACGCATGTGTAGGAGTGGTCCTCGTCGCTGAACAGGGTGATCTCCGAGCACAGGTTGGAGGCCTTGTTGGCGAGCCCGTTCGCCTGGTAGGACTCGGTCTGGGCCGCGTTGACGGTGTCGACCTTCCAGATGTAGCCCTTGCCCAGCACCACCCGGATCTTGAGCACCCGCTGGTAGCGCTCGAGCGCATCCTTGTCGCCGGCCAGCATCCGGTCGATGAACGCCTGGCTGAAGATCCAGCCGACGTTCTTGTTGGCCGGCTCGCGGAAGATCAGGTCGGCGAGCTCGTAGAAGTCCGGGTGGTCCACGGGCAGGTAGCCCGCCCAGGAGCCGCGCCGGGTGGCGCCCTGGCTGATCTGGTTGGTCATCTCCACGAAGTTGCAGAACACCGGCACGACGCCGTTGGCCTTGCCGTTGTCGCTGAACTTCGCGCCGCGGGGCCGGACGTCACCGAGGTACGCCGAGGTGCCGAACCCGTTCTGCGACAGGATCGCGGCCTCCTTGAGGGTCTCGTAGAAGCCCCAGACCGAGTCCTCGACGTAGGACCCCTCGCACGAGACCGGCAGACCGCGGTCGGTGCCGAGGTTGGACAGCACCGGCGTCGACGGGGAGAGCCAGCCGTTCCAGATCGCCTCGAAGAACGGCTCCGTCCAGGAGACACCGTCCTCGCGGGGGTACATCTCGTCGGCCAACTCCCCGGCCGTCGTGGCGATGGTCTCGTAGCGCTCCCGGACGCTCTGGTCCGCGACGGTGTACTTCGCCTTGAACATCGCGTAGCCCGCGGTGGTCATGAAGGCCGGCACGGTGCCTTCGTCCTGCAGTGCCTTGCGCTCGGCGGAGAGCGCCTCCCAGCTGTTGCTGCCCATCAGAACTCAAACTCCGTCTCGCCGATGTTGCGGTTGTATTCGTTGCCGGTGACCTGGAAGAAGTCGTGGAACTGGGTGCCGTTGATGCCGGCGTAGAACCACTCGGCGACCGGGTTGGTCTCGACCCCGAAGAGCGGCTCCATCCGCATGTTCTCCAGGGTCATGTCGATGCGGGAGCGCACGAAGGCCTCCAGATCGGCCTGCTCGATGCCGGTGATCGGACCGTCGGCGAAGAGCATCTCCACGATCCGGGCCTCGTGGGCGTAGAGGTGCTCGGCGACGTCGCGAACCCGGGCGAAGAGATCGTCGCGCTCGGCCTCGAACTTGTCGGCCGGCACGGTCGCGGCGTACTCGTCCAACGTCGTGTTGAACAGCCAGGCGCCGCCGGTGGCGTGCAGGTTCTCGTCGCGGGCGGAGAAGTTGATGCCGCTGATCACGTTCTGCAGCAGGTTCTTGCCGCCGGACTGGAAGTGCTTGAGGAAGGCGAAGTTGGAGTAGAGGACGCAGTTCTCCATCAGCGTGAAGACACTCAGTGCGTAGAGCAGGTCCTCGTCGGCGATCGCGTCCCACACGAAGGCGATCCGCTCGGCCAGCACCGGGTCGTTCTTGTAGGAGTCGTAGAACTCCTCGGTGTCGATCATCAGGGTCTTGTTGAGCTTCGCGTAGAACGGCGCGTGCATGTTCAGCTCGGCGAACGAGAAGGCGTTGGTCATCATCTGGATCTCGGGCCGCGGGAACGCGTGGAAGAGCCGGTCGCCCCACACCTCGCCGCCGAGGATCAGCTCGTAGATGGTGAACAGCTTCAGCGTGGTCTTGACCGCGGCCTGCTCAGCGTCGGTCATGTTGACCAGGAAGTCCTGCTTGTCGTTCTCGACCGGGATCTCCTCGGCCGTCCAGAAGATGCTCCGCTGCTTCTTGGCCAGGTCCTCGGCCATCGGATAGTCGAAGACGTACGCCGACTTCTCGGTGCGGATCGGTAGACCCTCGGTGTCGATCAAGCCCCATGCCCCCTTGTTCACGCGGGCCCCGGGGCCCGCTCGGATGTCTCGTGCATCCGTGCCGGGGCAGGAGAGGACGGCGTCGTACGCGCTCGATCCCCTGACCTTCCCTCGAGGTCGCGGACCCCACCGTGAGATGGGCACTGGCAGGTCTTCGGACTCGTGGGCGTCATCGTGCTCGGTCCTAGTGGCCGTCGCTTCCCAGGAGCCGGCTTGCTCCCAGTGCTTCGTGACGGCGGTCGTTCCCACTCACCGCTGCGGGGCAGTCCCGGACTCGCACCGGGTTCCCTCTTGCCTCTCCCGCCCCGTCGCCGAGGTGGGAGAACCAGCTGCGGGGACCACTATATGCGGGAATTACACCAATGCAACTTCCTAGATCTTGTGTTTCGTCGACTCCGTGGAACGCCGCGGGTGCGGCCGGAGCCCCGACGTGGCATGATGCCGCCAACGGACATGAGGAAGCCGGTGGAACTCCGGCACAGTCGCGCTACTGTGACACCGCCTCGCGGCGGTGGAGTCAGACCCGAGTGTCCGTCCAACCCCAACGAACAGGGACGCAGGTATCCCTGAGGAGGACATATGTCGCAGCACGCTGTAGCACCGCTCGCCGGCGCTGAACTGCCCACCATCCCGCTCCGTGAGCTCGCCCCCTGGGTGCTCTTCTTCGGTCTGCTCGGTCTCCTGGCGCTCTTCTTCATCAGCGCTGACCAGGGCGCCGTCTCGATCCCGTCGGGCACCCTGGTCCACGAGTGGGTCCACGACGGTCGTCACCTGCTCGGCTACCCCTGCCACTGATGAGCCCGCGTGCCTTTCTCGTACGCGGCCTGCTAGCTGGACTCCTCGCCGGGGTCGCCACCTTCCTGGTGGCGTACGCCGTCGGTGAGCCGCAGGTCGGTGCTGCCATCGCACTGGAAGAAGCCGGTGCCGATGGTCACGCACACTCGCATGCCGCCGAAGGCGGGGAGGGTGAGGAGGAGGCCGCCGAGGTCTCCCGCACCAACCAGAGCACCTGGGGGCTGCTGACCGGCACCCTCGCGGTCGGCGTCGCGCTCGGCGGCATCGTCGGGCTCGTCGCCGCGGCCACGCTGGGTCGTCTGGGACGGCTCACGCCGGGCCAGTCGACGGCGCTCGTCACCCTGATCGGGTTCGTCGCGGTCGCACTGGTGCCCTTCCTCAAATACCCGGCGACCCCGCCGGCGGTCGGCAGCGGCGACACCATCGGCGTACGCACCGCGGTCTACTTCGCCTTCCAGGCCCTCTCGGTCGTGGCGGCGGTGGTCGTGACGTACGCCGCGGTGCGGCTGCGTGGCCGGTTCGGCACCTACCTCGCCGTCGTCGGCGCGATCGCGGCCTACCTGGCCGTGATGGTCGTCGCCGGGGAGCTGTTCACGACGGTCAACGAGGTCGGGGACTTCCCGGCCGACACGCTGTGGTTCTTCCGCAGGGCCTCGCTGATCACGCTCGCCACGATGTGGGGCGTGCTCGGAGTGGCGCTGACGGGGCTGGTCATTCGTCTGTACGCGGCAGAGCGCGCTGTCGCGGAGCGTAAGGCCCTCGCCGCCAGCCTGTGACTTTCGAGCCCTTCGGGCTAGCGGGGGAGGCGGTAGGCCTCCACAGGACGGCCGCCGTCCAGGTGATCACGCACGATCATCCGGGCGGCGGCCGCTTCCACGTTGCCGTACCAGACGTCGTCGGGCTGCACGCTGAGCACCGGCGCCTGGTTGCACGGGAACTGGCAGCCGGTGTGGGTGATCAGCAGGTCGTCGTCGCCGAGACCGGCCTCCATCGCGCCCAGGATGACCGCCCTGGCGGTCTCCTCCGAGCCCTTCGCGGTGCATCGCGGGCCGCGGCAGATCAGGACCTGACGTACGTGGCCGGGGACGCGCTCCCATGCGGGCGAGGTGAGCCCGGGCTCGGTGCCGGTGACCGGCCTGGTCTCGGCCATCGCCTCGGCGAGCTGGTAGCGGGTGGTCGCCAACCGGGTCGCCACCTGGATGGTCGGGCGGTTGCCGGGGCGTTCGCGCCACCAGTGCGCCGCGATCCGGCGCAGCCAGGAGTGGCCCGGCGCCAACGGACCGAGACTGACGCCGGTCAGGGCGATGCTCTCCGCTCCGGCATCGGCCAGCCGGGTCAGCTCACGGGAGAGGGACGGGTCGCCCAGCTGCAGGAAGGCGAGGCTCGCGTCGTGGTCGCGTGCCCAGGAGAGCAGGTCATCGCGCCGATCGACGTCGGTCACGGACATACCAACGATGACCGCTGCTTTTGATAGAGGAAACTGCTTTGTGAAGCCGTTCACGATCTAGTTTCCTCTATCAGAGGCTGCGAACTGGGCCCTGTCATCGGCGCGCCGTTCTCGACGTCAGCCCGGCGACCCAGGTGAGCGCCGCCGTGACGTCGTTCACGGTCGGCACGTCCGGTGAGGCAGTCGGACGGCTCACGACGACCACAGCCACCCCGAGCTCGGCGGCTGCTGCCATCTTCGGCCAGGTGTAGGTGCCGCCGGAGTCCTTGGTAATGAGTACGTCGGTGCCGTGCTCACGCATCAGGGAGAGCTCGCCGTCGAGGTCATACGGTCCGCGGCTTGTCAGCAGGGTCCAGGGCTCGGGCAGGTCGAGGTCGGGGCGATCGACCACGCGGGCGAGAGCCGCGTGGCCGGCCAGCGCCGGGACGAACCGGGCGAGCTCCTGGCGCCCGACCGTGATGAACGGACGCTTCCCGAGATCGGCGGCGAGCGCTGCCGCCTGGTCGTGGGTATCGACGTAGGCCCAGGACGGGTCCGCCGGCCAGCCCGGTCGCTCCAACCGGAGCAGCGGATGGCCGGTCTGCGCGCAGGCCGCCGCGGCATTGGCCGAGATCACACGTGCGAACGGATGCGTCGCGTCGACGACGGCGTCGAAGTGGTCGAGAGCCCCCCTCAAGCCCTCGACCCCCCCGAACCCGCCGATCCGCACCGCGCCCACCGGCAGCCGGGGCCGAGCCACCCGCCCTGCCAGCGACGAGGTGACGTCCACGCCCTCCTCGAGCAGGCGCGCCGCCAGGTCCCGGGCCTCCCCGGTCCCACCCAGGATCAGCAGTCTCATCGGATCCCCCCGCCAGCGGTCGCGAGGTCGAGCAGCGCGTCGACGTCGAGGTGCTCCTCGACGAGGTCGCCGATCAGGTCCAGGCGGCGCTCGCGGGCGGCCGGGAACGAGACGTCGGAGGGCTTGCGGCCCAGCGTCGCCTCGAGGAACGCGCCGCGCAGAGCGTCGCCCTCCAAGGACCCGTGCCACATCGTCCCGAAGACGTTGCCGGCCTGCGCGCCACCGAGGAACTCGGTGACCCCGTCGCCGCGGGTGATCCGGCCGTGGTGGATCTCGTAGCCGCTCGCCTCGACCCCGAGGGCCGACCCGGTGGGCAGGCGGAGGTTCTTGGCGGGCGCGAAGTCGGTGCGTACGTCGAGCAGGCCCAGTCCCTCGACCTCGGTGACCGAACCCTCGACCCCGTCGGGGTCGGAGATCACGCCGCCGAGCATCTGGAAGCCGCCGCAGATGCCAAGCAGCGGGCGGCCGCGGCGTACGTGCTCGATCAGGGCCACGTCGAGACCACGCGAGCGCAGCCAGGCCAGGTCGCTGATCGTGGACCGGGTGCCGGGCAGGACGACCAGGTCGGCGTCGGCGACGTCGGCCGGCGAGGAGGCGAAGACGACGTCGAGGTCAGGCTCCAGGCCGAGCGCGTCGACGTCGGTGAAGTTGGAGATGCGGGGGAGGCGTACGACCGCGACCTTGCGGGTGGCACCGGCTTGTGCGCGCCGCCCCTCGAGGTCGAGGGCGTCCTCGGAGTCGAGCCACAGGGACGGCTCCCAGGGCAGAACTCCGAAGACCCGGCGCTCGGTGAGCGACTCCAGCGAGTCGAGTCCGGGCTTGAGCAGACCCGCGTCGCCGCGGAACTTGTTGATCACAAAACCGCTGATCAGGGCCTGGTCCTCGGGCTCGAGGAGAGCCAGGGTGCCGTACATCGCCGCGAACACGCCACCGCGGTCGATGTCGCCCACGACCACGGTCGGCAGCCCGGCGTGTCGCGCCAGCCCCATGTTGACGTAGTCGCCGGCCCGCAGGTTGATCTCCGCCGGGCTGCCCGCGCCCTCGGCGACGATCACCTCGAACCGCGAGGCGAGATCGTCGTACGCAGCATGGGCCGCGGTCGCCAGATGCCGGCGCCCCGCCTCCCAGTCGTGCGAGGACACCTCACCGGCCGGATGCCCCATCAGGACCACGTGGCTGCGGCGGTCGGAGCCGGGCTTGAGCAGCACCGGGTTCATCGCCGGCTCCGGGGTGACCCTGGCCGCCAGCGCCTGGACCCACTGCGCCCGGCCGATCTCGGCCGTCGTCCCGTCGCCCCCGGTGGTCGAGCCTTCACCGGTGGTCGAGCCTTCACCGGTGGTCGAGCTTGTCGAGACCACCATCGAGTTGTTGGACATGTTCTGGGCCTTGTAGGGCGCCACCTTGACGCCGCGGCGGGCGAAGGCCCGGCACAGCCCGGTCGTCACGACCGACTTGCCCGCGTCCGAGGTGGTGCCGGCGACCAGCAGCCCGCTCATCGGCGCGGGGCTCGGAGCAGGTAGATGTCCATCACCCATCCGGCCGACTCACGCAACCGCGCCCGAGCCTCCTCGATCGCAGGCAGGACCTCACCGACGGTGCCGGCGACCAGCTCCTCCTCACGCGTGCCGAGGTTGCCGCCCCACCAGATCCGCCAGTCCTCGAGCCCGGGGAGCTCGACGACGCGGTTGAGCATCACCACGAGGTTGTCGTGACCGGCCTCGACGGCCTCGAGCACCGCGCGGCCGGTGGTGACGTAGAGCGGGCGTCCGACGTCATGGAGGACGAGCCGGTGGCGTGCGGCGAGCAGCTGCACCGAGGAGATCCCGGGGATGACGTCGACCTCGACGTCGAGCTGTTCGGCGATCTGGTCGACGACCCGGATCGTGGAGTCGTAGAAGGCCGGGTCGCCCCAGACGAGGAAGCCGACGTCACCGGGGTGCTCGGCGAGCACGGCGAGGTAGCGCTCGACCCGGGCGCGGTGCCAGTCCCGGACGGCCGCCTGGTAGTCCGCGTCGGTCCCGGTGAACTCCTCGCGCCGTTCGCGGGGCGCGTCGGCGACCTTGACCACCCGCGCGGGCGCGGACAGATGTCGGTCGAGGAGCTCCTCGCGGGCCCGCACCAGCGGGTCGGGCATGCCCTTCTTGACCGTGCCCGACTTGTCGGTGACCAGGAAGTAGTCGACCGACCGCATCGCGGCCACGGCCTCGAGAGTGACCTGGTCGGGGTCACCGGGGCCGACCCCGATGATCTTGATCCGACGCTTTCCAGAAGAACTCATTCCTCCTCCAGATCACCTTCGATGTCGAGATAGATCTCCTGCATCTGCGCGACGAGCTCGGGGTCGGGTTCTTCCCACAGCCCCCGCTCGGCCGCCTCGTGCAGCCGCTCCACGATCCCACGCAGCGCCCACGGGTTCGAGGTCCGCATGAACTCCTGGTTGGTCTCGTCCAGGACGTACTCGCGGGCGAGCTTCTCGTACATCCAGTCCTGCACCACACCGGCGGTCGCGTCGAAGCCGAAGAGGTAGTCGACGGTCGCGGCCAGCTCGAAGGCGCCCTTGTAGCCGTGGCGCTGCATCGCCGAGATCCAGCGCGGGTTGACCACCCGCGCCCGGAAGACGCGGTTGGTCTCCTCCTGCAGCGTGCGGGTCTTGACGGCGTCGGGGGAGGTGGAGTCGCCGACGTACGCCTTCGGGTCGCTGCCGGTCAGCGCGCGGACGGTCGCGACCATGCCGCCGTGGTACTGGAAGTAGTCGTCGGAGTCGGCGATGTCGTGCTCGGCGGAGTCGACGTTCTTGGCGGCGACCTTGATCCGGCGGTAGTTGGCGCGCATGTCGTCGGCCGCCGGGGCGCCGTCGAGGTCGCGGCCGTAGGCGAAGCCACCCCACGCCGTGTAGACATCCGCCAGATCGGCATCGGAGCGCCAGTTGCCGGCCTCGATCACCTGCAGGATCCCGGCACCGTACGAACCGGGCTTGGAGCCGAAGATCCGGGATGTCGCGCGGCGCTGGTCACCGTGTGCCTCCAGGTCCTCGAGGGTGTGCGCGCGGACGAAGTTCTTGTCGGCGGGCTCGTCGAGGTCGGCCACCATCCGGACCGCGTCGTCGAGCATCGAGACGACGTGCGGGAACGCGTCGCGGAAGAATCCGGAGATACGTACGGTCACGTCGATGCGCGGCCTGCCCAGCTCCTCCAGCGAGATGACGTCGAGGTGGGTGATCCGGCGGGAGGCCTCGTCCCACGCAGGTGCCACCCCGAGCAGCGCGAGCACCTCGGCGACGTCGTCGCCGGACGTACGCATCGCGCTCGTGCCCCACACGGAGAGCCCGACCGAGGTCGGGTAGTCGCCGGTCTCGTCCAGGTAGCGCTGCAGCAGCGAGTCGGCCATCGCCTGCCCGGTCTGCCACGCCAGCCGGCTCGGCACCGCACGCGGGTCGACGGTGTAGAAGTTGCGCCCCGTGGGAAGTACGTTGACGAGCCCCCGCAGCGGCGAGCCCGACGGCCCCGCGGGGACGAAGCCACCGTCCAGCGCGTGCAGCACGGCTCCCAGCTCGTCGGTCGTCCTCGCCAGCCGCGGCACGACCTCGGTCGCGGCGAAGGCGAGCACCTGCTGGACGGCCGGGTCGTCGTGGAGGGTCTCAGCGACGGCCGGGGCCCAGCCGGCCGCGTCCATCCGCTGCACCAGGTCGCGCGCCTGCGTCTCGATCTCGTCGACCGCCCGGGTGTCGGCACCCTCCTTGAGGCCGAGCGCCGCCCGCAGCCCGGGCACCGCACCGCCGACGCCGCCCCACACCTGTGCGGCGCGCAGGATGGAGAGCACCAGGTTGATCCGGGCCTCGCCCTCCGGGGCGCCGCCGAGCACGTGCAGGCCGTCGCGGATCTGGGCGTCCTTGATCTCGCAGAGCCAGCCGTCGATGTGGAGCATGAAGTCGTCGAAGTCGTCGTCCTCGGGACGCTCCTCCATGCCGAGGTCGCGGTGGAGCTCGGCGGCCTTCATCAGCTGCCAGATCTCACCGCGGATGGCGGGCAGCTTGGCCGGGTCCATGGAGGAGATCCGGTCGTACTCCTCCATCAGCGACTCCAGCCGCGCGATGTCGCCGTAGGACTCCGCACGGGCCATCGGCGGCACCAGGTGGTCGACGATCGTGGCGTGCGCGCGGCGCTTGGCCTGGGCACCCTCGCCGGGGTCGTTGACCAGGAACGGGTAGATCAGTGGCATGTTGCCGATGGCCGCATCCGGGCCGCACGACGCCGACAGCGCTGCGTTCTTGCCCGGCAGCCACTCCATCGAGCCGTGCTTGCCGAGGTGGACGACGGCATCGGCACCGAAGCCGTGCTCGAGCCAGCGGTAGGCACCGAGGTAGTGGTGGCTGGGAGGAAGATCCGGGTCGTGGTAGATCGCGACCGGGTTCTCGCCGAACCCGCGCGGCGGCTGGATCAGGATGACGATGTTGCCAGCCTGGAGCGTGGCGAGCACGAGCTCGCCGGAGTCGTTGACGAAGAGTTCGCCTGGCGTCGGGCCCCAGGTCTCGACCATCTGCTCGCGCAGGTCGGCGGGAAGGTCCGCGGTCCACTCGTCGTAGTCGGCCTTGGAGATCCGGACGTGGGCGTCGGTGAGCTGGGCGTTGGTCAGCCACTCCTCGTCCTGGCCGCCGGCCGCGATCAGGGCATGGATCAGCGCGTCGCCGGCGGCGGTGTCGTCGGAGCCGTCGAGGATGCGTACGACCTCGTTGTCCTGGCCCAGGTCGTAGCCCTCCTCGCGGAGCCGGCGCAGCATCCGGATCGCGGAGACCGGGGTGTCCAGGCCGACCGCGTTGCCGATGCGGGCGTGCTTGGTGGGGTAGGCGGAGAGGACGAGGGCGAGGCGCTTGTCCTGGTTGGGCGTGTGGCGGAGGCGGGCGTGGTTGACCGCGATCCGGGCCACGCGCGCGGCCCGCTCGGGATCGGCGACGTAGTGGGGGAGGCCCTGCTCGTCGAGCTCCTTGAACGAGAACGGCGCGGTGATGATCCGGCCGTCGAACTCGGGGATCGCGATCTGGTTGGCCGAGTCGAGCGGCGTCACGCCGTCGTCGGAGGCCTCCCACTCCGCGCGCGAGCTGGTCAGGCACAAGCCCTGGAGCACAGGGATGTCCAGCGCTGCCATCCGCTCTACGTCCCAGGCCTCGTCCTCGCCGCCGGCGGAGGCGGACGCGGGCACGGACCCGCCCGCCGCGAGCACGGTCACGATGAGCGCGTCGAGGGTGCCGAGCGCCTCGTAGAGGTCGTCGGGTGCCGAGCGCAGCGACCCCGCGAAGACGGGTACGCCGGTGGCTGCTCCGGTCGCGTCGATGGCGTCGGCCAGCGCGTGCGCGAACGCGGTGTTGCCGCTGGTCTCGTGGGCGCGGTAGTAGAGGATGCCGATCCGAGGCCGGGTGTCGTCGGCTTGTGACGGGCGCTCCGCGAACCCCCAGGCCGGCACCTGCGCCGGCGGCTCGAACCCGAACCCGGTCAGCAGGACCGTGTCGGAGAGGAACGCGTGCAGCTGGGCAAGGTTGGCCGGACCACCTTCGGCGAGGTAGCGGTGGGCCTCCGCGGCGACGCCCATCGGCACCGTGGAGTGCTCCATCAGCTCGGCGCTCGGCTGCTGCTCGCCGCCGAGGACGACCACCGGGGTGCCGCGCTCCTTGACGGCGCTCAGGCCGTCCCACAGGTCGGTGGGGGAGCCGAGCAGGCGGAAGACCACCAGGTCGGCCTCGGCGACGACGGCATCGAGGTCGGTCGCCCGCGACGGGTTCGCCCAGGCGTAGTCGGCGCCGCTGGCACGGGCCGAGAGCAGGTCGGTGTCCGAGGTGGACAGAAGGGCGATGCGTACGCGTGCAGGGTCGGCCATGCCGGGGTCCTCCTAGGGGTTCTCGCCCCGTCGATCGGTCGGATAGCCCGCGGCCAGTGTCTGGCTGTGTCCGTGCCCAGCAGCTGTACGGACATCACAGTGGCGGAACCGCCCCGGACTCTCACCGGGTTCCTGCGCCACGAGCGTGCTCGCAGCCTACCCCGCGTGGCGCGCGAGCCAGGCCTCGCGGGTGATCTCGTACTCGACCTCTCCCTCGGTGTGCCCGGCGAGCGGCTCCTCCCAGTCCTGCTGGAAGCCACGCACGAAGCTCATCCCGACCGAGACCATCGTGGCCCGGGAGGCCTCGTTGACGGCCATCGTCTGCGCGATCACTCGCTCGATCCCGAGGTCCTCGAACCCGTGACGGAGCAGCTCGAGCGAGCCCTCCTTCGCGTAGCCCTTGCGCCAGTGGCGCTGTGGGAGCCGGTAGCCGAGCTCGGCCGCATCGGTGCGCGGCGGGTTGTCGGGCAGCTCGAACATGTAGAGCCCGACGGCCTCACCCGCCGCCGAATACCCGACCCACTTGCCCAGCGCCTCCGTCTCCCGCGCCGAGCGGAGCCACTTGTGCATGCGCTCCTCGGTCTCCGCCGCCGTCAGCGCACGCGTGAACAGATGGCGCAGCACCACCGGATCGGAATTGAGGTCGACCAGGAAGGGCAGGTGCTCCTCGCTCAGTGGGACCAGGTCGAGGCGCTCGGTGCGCAGGCGGGCTTGCGGCATGGGCGAGACGTTAGCCAGGACGTACGCCGCTGGCACCTGGTTTCTCGGCCACGCCGAGGTGGCGCAGCGCGCGGCGGGCGGCGTGGTAGCCGCACATGCCGTGGACGCCCGGCGCCGGCGGCGTCGCCGAGGAGCACAGGAACATCCCCGGGATGCCGGTGTCGTAGGCGGCGAGGGTGGGGCGGATGACGAGCTGGCGCAGCGTGTTGGCGCCGGTGGAGATGTCACCGCCGACGTAGTTGAGGTTGTACGCGGCATAGTCGGCCGGCGTGGTGACGTGGGTGTCGACGATCTGCGAACGGAAACCAGGGGCGAAACGCTCGATCTGGGCCAGGACCACGTCGGTCGCGTTGCCCTCGTAGGCGTGCGGGACCTGGGCGTAGGCCCAGACCGGGTTGAGGTCTGCTGTCGAGCGGGACGGGTCGGCGACGTACTGCTGCCCAAGCAGAACGAACGGTCGCTCCGGCATTCGGCCGACCGCGATCTCCCGCTCGCTTGCTGCCACCTCCTCGATCGTGCCGCCCAGGTGGACGGTCCCGGCGCGGCCGATCTCCGGGTCGCGCCAGGGGATCGGGCCACGGACGGCGAGATCGACCTTGTACGCCGAGGGTCCGTGCTGCCATCGCCGCATCGCCCGGCGCTGCCGTCGGGGAAGGGCCTCGCCGACGATGTCGGCGAAGCCTCCCGGGCTGGTGTCGAACAGGGTGGCGTCGGCGTCGGGCAGGTCGGCGAGGCTGCGGACGGTGGTGCCGGTGACGATGCTGCCGCCCAGCTCCTCCAGCAGCCCTGCCATCGCAATGGTGATCGCCTGCGAGCCGCCTTCGGCGACCGGCCATCCGTGCCGGTGACCGCTGACGATGAGCATGGTGCCCACGGCGGCCGTGCCGGGGCGGTCCAGGGGGTGGAAGGCGTGGGCGGCGCACCCGGCGAAGAGAGCCTTGGCCCGATCCTCGCGGAACGCCCGGGCGAGCACGGTGGCCGGGGGAACGGCCCGCAGGCCGAAACCGGCCATCCGGAACGGGTGCCGCGGCGGGCGCAGGATCGGGCCGAGGATGTGGTCGGTGATCGCGTCGAAGCCGCGTACGACCGGGCCGAAGACCTGCTGCCAGCGCTGACCGTCGACCCCCAGCCCCGCCCCGGTCTCCTCGACGGAGCGATGCAGCAGCGCTGCCTCGTCCCCGTCGAGCGGATGGGCGAGCTCGACCTCGGGGTAGCGCCAGCGCAGCCCGTATCTGTCCAGCTCCAGCTCGCGCAGGAGCGGTGAGGCCACCCCGAGCGGGTGGATCGCCGAGCAGATGTCGTGCCGCAGCCCGGGGACGGTCAGCTCGGCGGTGCGGGTGCCACCGCCGACGGTCTCAGCGGCCTCGAGGACGGTGACCCTCACGCCGTGCTGCGCGAGCACGATCGCTGCCGCCAGGCCGTTGGGTCCGGCTCCGACGACGGTCGCGGAACGTGGCTTCATGGCCATGTTCTTACGCTGGTCGAGCCGCGAGCGCCAGCGAGCGTGTCGAGACCAACACGGTCCCCTCGTCGCTCGATAGGACTGTGTTGGCCTCGACACGCCGTCGTTCGTTCCTCACGACGACGGCTCGACCGGCGGGACGGTCATTCGTTCAGCACCCGGTTGGCGACGGCAAACGCGGTGTTGGCGGCGGGTACACCGACGTAGATCGAGGTCTGCAGGAGCACTTCGACGATCTCCTCGCGGGTCAGCCCGTTGGTGAGGGCGGCGCGCAGGTGGAACTCGAGCTCCTCGAAGTGGCGCCCCGCGACCAGGGCGGTGAGCACGCCGATCGAGCGGTCCCGGCGCGCGAGGCCGGGGCGGGTCCAGATCGTTCCCCAGGCATAGCGGGTGATCAGGTCCTGGTAGTCGCGGTTGATGTCGGTGATCGCGGCGGTGGCCCGGTCGACGTGGGCATCGCCGAGCACCTGACGACGTACGTTCATCCCGGCCGCATAGGCAGGGTCGGCCGCGGTCACGTGGGCGGTGATCAGGCTGGAGACGGCGTGCGGCGCCTCGGCAGGGGCGAGGTGACCGACGGCGTCGAGGGTGACGAGCCGTCCGTTGCGCACCCCGACGGCGATCTCCTCCAGCGAGACGGGCGGGGTCGGGGCGTCGTCGACACCCGCTATCGCCAGGACCGGTGCGGTGATCTCGGCGAGTCGCCCGCGCACGTCGTACGCCGCCAGCGCCTCGCACACCAGCGCGTAGCTCTCCGCATCGGCGTCGCGCAGCGAGTGGAGCAGGGCACCGCCCCGCGCGGGCTCGCGCTCGAGGAAGCCGGGGGAGAACCAGCGCTGGGTGGAGCCGGCGATCTGGGAGGCGGTGCCGGCGCCGCGTACGGTCGTGGCACGGTCGTTCCAGCCGTCGGGCTCGCCGATCTTGGCCCCGGTGTTGGTGAGCACCGTGGCGCTGACCCGCGTGGGCGCGTCGAGCAGCAGCTGGAGGCCGACCGCGCCGCCGACCGAGTCGCCGGCGTAGGCGAACGCGCCGTGGCGCTCACCGCGGTCGGTGAGGACCCGGTCGACGCACGCGAGCACCCCGGCAGCGAGGTCGGCCATCGAGAACGCGTCGGTGGTCGGCGCACCGTGGCCGTGGCCTGGGAGCTCCCAGCCGATGACATGGAAGCTGTCCGCGAGCAGCTCGGCCGCGGCGGACCAGAGCGCCGTGACCGAGGTGCCGAGGGACGGGCCGACGACCAGGACCGGCTTGCTCGGGTCTCCGGCCAGCTCGACGGGGGTGATCCTCGGCGTCATCACAGTTCCTTCCAGATCTCTTGGGCTCGGGCGACCGCGGAGTCGATGAGGGCGTCGGCGGCACCGAGATAGTCGTCGAGCCCGGCGGCGGCCTCGGTCCCGGCAAGGATCTCGCCACCCACGAACCCGGTCAGCGACCGCTGCTCGGCCAGCAGGTCCGCCCCCGCGGCCTCGGCGGTGGCGCGCATCCGGGCAGCGTCGACGCCGAGCCCGGCGAGCAGCTCGGTGGTCTGCGATCCGGCGACGACGCTGCGCCGCGCCAGCGTGGCCAGGGTCTCCCACTCGACGTGCCAGGCGCCGTCGGGGCGCTCGTCGACGTAGCTCGCCGCGGCGGTGTGGAGCGTCGCGGCCAGCGGGGGAGCGGCGAGCGCATGGCGGCGGATGAGGACCGAGAGCACCGGGTTGGACTTGTGCGGCATCGTCGAGGAGCCGCCACGCCCCTCGCCGGCCGGCTCGGCGAGCTCACCGATCTCGGGGCGGGTGAGCACGGTGACGTCGGTGCCGATCCGGCCCCACACGTCGGCCGCGGTGACCAGCGCGTCCGCGGCCGCGGTCAGCGGGGCGCGGTCGGTGTGCCAGGGGGAGCGCGGGGTCAGACCGAGGCTGGTCGCCGTGGTCTCGGCCGCCGTCCGCGCGGCGCCGACCGGGTCGCCGACACCGCGGAGCCGGGCCAGCCCCACGACCGCGGCCAGCGTGCCGGCCGCACCGCCGATCTGGGCGGGCAGCGACGTCCGTGCACGACGGACCGCCTCCGCGGCATCGGCGAGCCCGGAGAGCCAGGTCGCGGCCTTGAGGCCGAAGGTGATCGGCACCGCGTGCTGGGTCAGGGTGCGGCCCGACATCACGGTGGCGCGGTGCTCCCGGGCGAGACCCGCCAACGAGGCGGCCTGGGCGGCGAGCTCGTCCTCGACCCGGTCGAGCACATCGCGCAGGCAGAGCACGAGCGCGGTGTCGACGACGTCCTGGCTGGTCAGACCCTTGTGGAGCCATCGGGCGGCCTCGCCGTCGAGCCGGCCGCGCAGGAGCTTCACCAGGCCGATGACCGGGTTGCCCCCGGCCTCGGCACCCTCAGCCAGCCCCGGGACGTCGGCCTCGGAGACCAGGCCGGCCAGCGGCGTACGCGCTTCCTCGGGGGCTATCCCCGAGGAAGCGGTCGCGGCCAGCCAGGCCTCCTCGACCCGCACCATCGCGGCGAGATAGGCCGCCTCGGAGAAGAGGTCCCCGGCGCGCTCCTCGCCTGGCCACAGCAGCGACATTCGACTCCTCAGCCGTAGTTGAGAAAGGTGGTCTCGCGGTCGCCCTGCAGGTGGATGTCGAATCGCAACCCGGTTGCGTCCGCAGTGGCCACCAGCGTCGCACGCTCGTCCTCGGACAGCGACACCAGCAGGGGGTCGCCCGCGTTGGCGGGGTGCTCGGGCAGGTAGATCCGGGTCTGCAGCTTGTCGAGCAGGCCACGGGCGAAGACGGTGAGCGCGAAGAACGGCGCCCTGCCCTCCGCCGAGGCACCCGGAAGCACCGTCGAGAAGGTGTAGTGACCGTTCAGGTCGGTGTCGGCGCGGCCCCAGCCGGTGAAGGTCCAGCCGTCGCGGTGCAGCGAGCCCTCGGCCTGCGGGACGTTGCCCTCGCCGTCGGTCTGCCAGATCTCGAGGAGCGCGTCGGGGATCGGGTTGCCGGCGCCGTCGCAGACCCAGCCGTGCAGCCGGATCGAGCCCGGGCTGCCCGGCGGGACCAGGTCGGCGTCGCCCTCGTAGGGGAGCGCGTAGCCGAAGAAGGGGCCGATGGTCTGGCCGGGCGTGGGGATGGTGCTCACAGGTCGCCCTCCTCGGGCTCGGTCCAGGTGCGGCTCGGGCCGGTCAGGACGATGTCCCAGCTGTAGCCCATCGAGTACTCGGGGGTGGAGAGGTCGTGGTCGTACCTGGCCACCAGCGCGTCCCGGTCCTTCTGCGAGGTGATCGACTGGTAGATCGGGTCGAGCGCGAAGAGCGGGTCGCTGGGGAAGTACATCTGCGTGATCAGCCGCTGCGTGAACGCGCGGCCGAAGAGCGAGAAGTGGATGTGCGCCGGACGCCAGGCGTTGATGTGGTTGCCCCACGGGTAGGGGCCGGGCTTGATCGTCTGGAACCGGTAGCGCCCCTCGGAGTCGGTGATGCAGCGGCCGACGCCGGTGAAGTTGGGGTCGAGCGGCGCCGGGTGCTGCTCGTGCTTGTGGATGTAGCGGCCGGCGGAGTTGGCCTGCCAGATCTCGACGAGCTGATCCCGCACGGGGCGACCCTCGCCGTCGAGCACCCGGCCGCTGACCGTGATCCGCTCGCCGATCGGCTCGTTGCTGCCGGCGATCGTCAGGTCGGCCTCGAGCGGGTCCACGTCGGAGTGGCCGAAGCACGGGGCCCACAGCTCGATGGTCTCGGGATCGGCGTGGCGCGGGTCCTTGGTGGGGTGGCGCAGGATGCTGGACCGGTAGGGCGGGTAGTCCAGCAGCGGCTGACGGCTGGGCTCACCTTCTCGGGCGCGGCCCTCGGAGTCCGCCTCGATCTTGGCGATCTCGGCCGAGAGGTCCGCCTGGGTCTCGACGGGTGGTTTCTTGGTGGGCGCTGTCACGTTCCGAACGCTAGGTGCGGGAGGCGTACGATGAAAGCGCGGACTTCCGCTGAGCGAAAGCAGGTTTGGTCGAATGGCAGGTGGCAGCGGAGGGCGCAGCGTCGCCTCGCGCGTCCTCGGTCTCATCGGCGCCTTCGACGCCGCCCATCGCCAGCTCACGCTCAGCGAGCTCGCGGCCCGCGCGGAGGTCTCGCTCCCGACCGCCCACCGCCTCGTCGCCGAGCTGGTCGAGTGGGGCGCCCTGGTACGGGACGAGGACGGGACCTACGCGGTCGGCCGGCGACTGTGGGATGCCGGCCTGCTCGCCCCGGTCGCCACCGACCTGCGCTCGGTCGCGGCCCCGTTCCTCCACGACCTCTACGGGGCGACGCTGGAGACGGTCCACCTGGCCGTGCGCGAGGACGACCACGTCCTCTATCTCGAGACGCTGCGCGGCACCCGCAACGTACCCATCGTCTCCTCCGTCGGCTCCCGCCTGCCGATGTACTCCACCGGTGTCGGCAAGGTGCTTCTTGCCCATGCGCCCGAGGACGTACGCAACCGGGTGCTGTCCGCGCCGCTCAAGCCGTTCACCCGCCACACCATCACCACGCCCGGCCTGCTGCGTCGCCAGCTCGACCGGGTGCTCGCCGAGGGCTATGCCACCACCGCCGAGGAGATGACCCTCGGCGCCTGCTCGGTCGCGGTCCCGATCACCACCTCGTCCGGAGTCGTCGGCTCCCTCGGCATCGTCGTCTCCGACCTGCGCCGCAACCGTCTCCGCCTCGTCTCCGCCCTCAAGGTCGCCGCCCAGGGCGTCTCCCGCGGACTCGCATGAAGCCGCCGAGCGGGGTGGGGTACCTTGCGCTGGTGACGATCCAGACCCCGAACGAAGACGTACGCCGCGCCGCCGCTGAGCGCCTGGGAGCCCTCGCGACGCCGCCGGGTGCCCTGGGCCGCCTGGGAGAGCTGGCCGTCTGGGTGGCGGCGTGCCAGGGCGAGGTGCCGCCGCGACCGGTCGACAACGTACGCCTGGTGATCTTCGCCGGTGACCACGGCGTCGCCCAGCACGGGGTGTCCGCGTTCCCGCCGGCGATCACCGGCGCGATGGTGCGTACGTTCCTGGGCGGCCGCGCCGGGGTCAGCGCGCTCGCCAAGGCGCACGGCGTCCAGGTCCGGGTGCTCGACCTCGGTGTCGACGAGGAGTTCGAGGACCTCGACGCGGCGACCCGCGAGGCGCTGACCGGGCACAAGATCCGGCGGGGGAGCGGCGCGATCCACCTCGAGGACGCGCTGAGCGCCGAGGAGACCAATGCTGCGCTGGAGGCCGGCGCCGCGGTCGCCCGTGAGGAGATCGCGGCGGGCGCGCAGCTGCTGATCAGCGGCGACATGGGCATCGGCAACACCACGCCCGCCGCGGCGATGGTGGCCGCCGGGCTCGGGCTCCCCGCCAGCGAGGTCACCGGTCGCGGCACCGGCATCGGCGACGACGCGCTGCGGACCAAGACGGACGTCATCACCGCTGCCCTCACCCGTGCCGGCGACCGCGCCGCCGACCCGATCCAGACCCTCGCCGCGCTCGGCAGCGCCGACCTCGCCGCGACCACTGGCTACCTCCTCGAGGCGGCCCGGAGCGGCATGCCGGTCCTCCTCGACGGCCTGATGAGCGTCGCCTGCGCGTTGACCGCCGACCGGATCGAGCCGGGGGCGGCGGCTTGGTTCGCCGCCGGCCACCGCTCCACCGAGCCCGCCCAGTCGATGGCCCTGGAGAAGCTCGGTCTGGTGCCGCTGCTCGACCTCGACCTCCGGCTCGGCGAGGGCTCCGGTGCCGTCGCCGCGGTGCCGGTCGTGCGCAGCGCCGCCGCTCTCCTGCGCGACGTCGCCCTGCTCTCCGAGCTCGCTCCGGGAGAGCCTGCCTGATGCTCGTGCGGGACGCCTGGCGTCTCGCGGTCGGCACCCTGACCGCGATGCCCGTGCCCCCTCCCGAGCACGTCGACCGCCGCCGCGCAGCGGTGGCGATGGCGGTCGCACCCCTGGCCGCGCTCCCGCTCGCGCTGGGCGCCGGCGCTATCGCACTCCTGGGACAGCTCGCCGGGCTACCGCACCTGGTCACCGCCCTGCTCGCGATCGGCATCGTGGTCGCCGGCAACCGGGCGCTCCACCTCGACGGCCTCGCCGACACGGTCGACGGCATGGCCGCCTCCTACGATCGCGAGCGGTCGCTGGCGGTCATGAAGACCGGCACCTCCGGCCCGGCCGGCGTCACCGCGATCGTCCTCGTCCTGGGTCTCCAGGTCGCGGCGCTGGCCTCTCTGCTGGAAGGTGACGGTTGGCGCCCGGCGGTCCTGGCCGCGGTCGCCGTCTGCGCCTCGCGCGCGGCCCTGGCGCTGTGCTGCACCCGTGGCATCAGGCCGGCTCGCGAGGACGGCCTGGGACGTACGTTCACCCAGACCCTGCCACCCCTCGTCACCGTCCTCGTCTGGGCCGTTGTCGCCGCCGTGCTCGCCGGAGTCGGCGCCTGGGCCGGCCTGCCGTGGTGGCGAGGAGCCCTCGCGGTCGCCGTCGCCGCGGTCGTCGTCGGTGCGATCGTCCTGCGGGCGGTCAGGCGGTTCGGGGGAGTGACCGGTGACGTCTTCGGCGCGGCCGTCGAGGCGGCGCTGGCGACCGTCCTGGTCGCCCTGAGCGCCGGCTAGAGCTTCAGCACCCGTCCGGCGATGACCAGGTGCACCTCGTCGCAGGCCGCGGCCAGGCGCTGGTTGACCAGCCCGAGCAGGTCGCGGAAGAGGCGACCCGAGCGGTGGGCCGGGACGACCCCGAGGCCGACCTCGTTGGTCACCAGCACCACATCGCCGTTCCGGTCCTCGAGCACGGCGGCGGCCTGGTCGACCAGCGCCGAGACCGCTGCGGTCGCCTCCTCCGAGGTGGCCTCCCACAGACCCCGAGAGTCCATGACGGCGGTGAGCCAGGTGCCCAGGCAGTCGACCATCACCGCGTCACCCGCGGCCAGCCCCTCGGTCAGCGCCCCGGCGAGATCCCGCGACTCGACCGTGCGCCACCGCTCCGGCCGCCGGGCTCGATGCGAAGCCAGCCGCGCGGCCCAATCGGGATCGGGTTCCTCCTCGAGCGTCGGCCCCGGCGCGACGTACGCCACCGACGGCGCGGCAGCGAGCAGCGACTCGGCGTGCCGAGACTTCCCCGATCGCACCCCACCCGTCACCAGAATCCTCACCGGACCAGTCTCCCAGCCATCGCATAGCCTGCGCCCATGACCCCGGAGCGCATCGCGCTGATCTCGGACGTGCACGGCAACCTGACCGCCCTCGAAGCCGTGCTCGCGGACATCGAGGCGCGCGGAATCACCAGGATCTTCAACCTCGGCGACTACGTCGGCAAGGGACCGCGGGGACGCGAGGTCGCCGAGCTGTGCCGGGAGCGGTGCGAGGTCAACATCCTCGGCAACTGGGAGGACTTCCTGCTCACCCCCGAGCCCGACTTCGGCCGCGAGTCGGTCGGGCTGATGTGGTGGCGGCTGCAGGCCTGGGAGCAGGCCGAGTGGCTGCGTACGCTCCCGTTCAGCCACGACTTCTGGCTCAGCGGCCGAAGGGTCAGGCTCTTCCACGCCTCCGAGGAGACCGTTCATCGCCGGGTCAGGTTCGACCACGACGAGAAGGAGTTCCTGGGCCTGTTCCAGAACACCGAGGCGACCGGCTTCGACCTTCCGGAGCCCGACATCGTCGGCTACGCGGACACCCACGACCCCTACTACGAGACCGACCGCAACCGGCGCACCGTCTTCAACACCGGCAGCGTCGGCAACTGCATGAGCGACCCGACCCCGGTCTACGTCATCCTCGAGGGCGTCATGGACAGCGAGCAGGAGGCGCCGTTCGGCATCCAGTGGGTCCGGGTCCCCTACGACGTCGAGGCCGAGATCGCGTACGCGGCCGAGGTCGGCATGCCGGAGCTCGAGGCGTACACCTACGAGCTGCGGACGGGCTTCTACCGCGGCAACCTCAGGGACGGCGAGCAGCCGACCTACCACCGGAGGCGGTAGATCGGCTCTTCGTCGCTCCCGAGGCGATCAACTGATCTTGCGCCGGTAGGCAGCCATGGCGAAGGCGTACGAGACGACCAGGATGCCCACGCACCAGGCCAGCGCCACCCAGATGTCGTCACCGACCGGCTGCCCGGCGAAGAGCGCCTGGATGGTGTTGACGATCGAGGTCACCGGCTGGTTCTCGGCGAAGGCGCGCACCGGGCCGGGCATCGTCTCCGTCGGCGCGAACGCCGAGCTGATGAACGGCAGGAAGATCAGCGGGTAGGAGAACCCGGTGGCTCCCTCCATGGTCTGCGCGGCCAGTCCGGGGATGACCGCGAGCCAGGTCAGCGCCAGGGTGAGCAGCGCCAGGATCCCGGCCACCGCGAGCCAGGCGCCCAGACCCGCAGAGGTGCGGAACCCCATCACGAACGCGACGCCCACGATGATCACCAAGGTGAGCATGTTGGCCACCATCGAGGTGCCGACATGCGCCCACAGCACCGCCGAGCGGGCGATCGGCATGGACTGGAACCGCTCGAAGATCCCGCTCTTCATGTCGGTGAAGAGCCGCAGCGCGGTGTAGGCGATGCCCGAGGCGATCGCCATGACCATGATCCCGGGGAGCACGTAGTCGACGTAGTTGTCCGGGCTGCCCGGGCCGGTGCTGATCGCGCCACCCAGCACGTAGACGAAGAGCAGCATCATCGCGATCGGGGTGAGCGCGGTGGTGATGATCGTGTCCGGGCTGCGGGTGATGTGCCGCAGCGAGCGCGCCAGCAGGGTGCCGGCGTCGGCGATGGCGTGGTTGTTCATGACGGGTCTCCTTGCTTGGTGGAGCCGGTGAGTGAAAGAAAAATTTCTTCCAGCGACGGCTGCTTCTCGACGTACTCGACCTTCGCCGGCGGCAGCATCGCCTTGAGCTCGGCGAGGGTGCCGTTGGCGATGACCGTGCCGCCGTGGAGGATGGCGATCCGGTCGGCGAGCTGCTCGGCCTCCTCCAGGTACTGCGTGGTGAGCAGCACGGTCGTGCCCTGCTCGGTCAGCTCCTTGACGACCTTCCACACCTCCAGCCGCGCCTCCGGGTCCAGCCCGGTGGTCGGCTCGTCGAGGAAGATCACCGACGGCGAGCCGATCAGCGACATCGCGATGTCCAGCCGCCTGCGCATACCGCCGGAGTACGTCGCGACCTTCCGTGCGCCCGCCTCGACCAGGTCGAAGCGCTCGAGCAGCCCGTCGGCGACGTCGCCGGGGGAGGGGAGGTGGCGCAGCTTCGCGACCAGGACCAGGTTCTCCCGCCCGGTCAGGATCTCGTCGACCGCCGCGAACTGCCCGGTCAGCGAGATCGCCTCGCGCACCCGCTGCGCCTCGTCCACAACCGACGCACCCTCGACCAGCGCCGCGCCGGCATCAGGTTTCAGGAGCGTCGAGAGGATGCGTACGACCGTGGTCTTGCCGGCTCCGTTGGACCCGAGCAGCGCGAAGATCGAACCCCGCGTGACCTCGAAGTCCACGCCCTTCAACACCGGTGATCGAGCTTGTCGAGATCCCTTGTAGGACTTCTCCAATCCCCGTACGGAGATGGCAGCTGTCGCGCTCATGACTCCTCCCGGTGATCGAGCTTGTCGAGATCACCGTTCGTGATGGCCTCGATGGCTTCGGTGAGCCGAGCGCGCTCCTTCTTGATCCAGGCGCCCTCGGCGTAGTTCCTGGCGAACTCCTCGGCGAACTCGACCGGGTCGTCGCCGACGATCGCGCTGACCGGGGTGCCGTCGGCGGCGCCCTGCTCGAAGAGCTCGAGGAGGTCCTCGGCCATTGCGGTCACGATCGCGCCGTCGGCGATGCCGGCGGAGTACATCAGGTAGCGCTCGACCGCGTCGTGCGCCTTGCGGTGGTTCTCGGGGAGCTGCTGCTTGCGGGCCTTGAGCTGCCGCCAGCGCTTCTTCAGCTCGAGCTCGCCCACGACGGCCTCGAGCATCGATCGGATCGACATGCCTTACTTCCCTTCCGTACGGAGGCTCTCCAGCCGTGCGGCCAGGAACCCCCAGGTGGTCCAGAACTCTTCGAGGTACTTCTCGCCATCTGCGTTGAGCGAGTAGACCTTCCGCGGCGGCCCCTTCTCGGACGGCCGCTTCTCGACGTCCACCAGTCCGTTCTTCTCGATCCGGACCAGCAGCGCGTAGACCGTGCCCTCGGCGATCTCGGTGAACCCCTGGCTCCGCAGCCAGGTCGTGATCTCGTATCCGTACGCCGGGGTGCCGGTCAGGAACGCCAGCACGATCCCTTCCAGTGTCCCCTTGAGCATCTCGGTCATCTGCTTGCCCATCGGGCACCTCCTTCCACTACTCAGTGTCGCTGACTACTGGTACATAGTAGCGCTGAGTAGTGGCGGAAGGTCAAGTCCTTATCCCTCGCGGAAATGCCAGCGGCGCTGGTGCGACGGGATCAACCGTCGTACCAGCGCCGCTGGTCTGTGTTGGAGTGAGGTCAGCTCTCGGTGTCGACCTCGGCGGCTCGCTCGAGCGCCGCGGAGAGCAGGTCCGCCACATCCACCGATGCCTCGCTGTCCCCGCTGTGCGTCACCCCAACCCCGACGAGGCGTCCGTCCTCCGTCTCCGCGAACGCGATGCTGCCGACCTCAACCGGGTTCGACGGCTTGCTCGTGAACGTGAATCCCACTGCCCCCTCAGGAAGCCCGCTGATCGGCTCCGAGGTCGCCTCTCCGTAGTCGCCCTGGTCGGCATCTGCCGAGCACTCGGCCACGGCCTCCTCGATGGCAGCGATCATCGACTTGGCATCTGGGTAGCTCCCGCCCCCGGGAACGAACACAGTGGCGCCTACGACGTCCCTGTTCTCGAGCACGTACTGCTCGCCGGTGGTCCCGTCGGTGGCGCTCGACAACTTCGTCTCCACGTAGCTAAGGGCGTCACACCAGCCGGTCCCTGGCGCACCCATGCTTCCGTCAGCGGTCTCCTCGACCTGTGGAAGCGCGTCTATGTCCAGCAGCGTCGAGTCGGTTCCGCAGGCCGTCATCAGGAAGGGTGCTGAGCGCAGTGCGACAGCCAGGCGGAACGGACTCCTTCGCCTGATACCGCATGAGGGCATTCTTGGACTCATCTAGTCCACAGAGACCTTGGGTGCCCGGTCGGCCGCGAGTTCGAGCAGGCGCTCGATGGAGGCCGGCGGGCTGTCTCCCGTGGCGTACTCCACTCCGACGACTAGCAGGCGATCGTCGCTTGTGACCGCGTATGCGTATTCGCCGGTCGAGTTGTTCTCCTCGCCACGGAAGCCGGTGGCATCCAAAGGCAAGTCGTTGAGTTCTTCGACCTTACGGGTCGGATCGCCAGCGATTTCCTTGGCGCATCCCTCGACGTGTCCGGGCACGTCGGCGACAACCTCCGTCGCTGACGGCGGTGTTGCTGTTGGCGAGAACACGACGGCGAAGACGGAGCCGCCGCCTTCGATCCCGATGGTGGACCCGGTCACCTTCCCCGATGCTGCGAGGTTGAGGTCCTGATTGAACTCGCGAAGCGCGCGGCAAGGTGGCATCCCGACGATTCCGCTGCCGGCATCGTGCGCCTCGCCCACGGCTGCCTCGAAGTCGTCCGGCTCGATCAGGGTGGTCGGCGACTCCTCACCGCACGACGTCAGTGCAAGCGCGCCGATCACCATGGCGATGGGAGCGCAGATCAGCGACGGAAGTCTTCCGCGGTCAGATTCTGGAGTTCGACGACTACTCATAGAACTCACGGAAGGCCGCGCCGTAGGCGTTCTGGTACTCAATGCTCCCCATTCCGTACTCGTTGAGGTACCTGTTGGATGCCAAGTTCGCGAGGTCGCCAAGCTCCTCGTCGCTGAGCTTCGAGAGGTCGACAGGCTGTCCCTCGGGGAAGAAGCGTTCGCGGTGTTCCGGAGTGAGTTCGACGACACCACTCTTCACCAGCGCATCGAGGGCGTTCACCTTCGACTCGTTCAGGGACGCCGCCGCCCGATCGTTGGCGTGGTCGGTTGCGGCCTCTTCGAAGTTGGCGAAGTGCCCGTCGGCCTTGTCGGTGGCAAGGTCGATCGCCTGGCCGACGCCGAACTCGACCACCGTCCCGACGGCCCCCGTCCCGGGTAGCGGAACCATCCCCGCCACATCGCCGACAAGGCTGGTGAACGTCTGAATCTGCTTGTCGGTGTTCGCAGCGCCCTCGATCTCGACGCTCCCGATCGCGTGCTCGACGGCGCCGTTCAGGTAGGCGGAGTGCTGCATGACGTCGCTGAGCACGTTGCCGTCGCGGTAGTCGCCCGGGTTCTGCTGGATCTGGTACGCAGCGTTGTTGATCTGGCTCTGTTGATAGGTCCCGACGCCTTCTGCGAGATTGACAAGCCCATCCTGAGTGCTCGCCCCGACCTTGAGCAACGACTCAATGTCGTTCGCGAAGAACCGTGGGCTGTTGGCGATGTCTCCAAGCGCGACCGGGGTGGAGGTGTAGACGCCGGCCTCGCCGTCTTCGCCTCTCGCGTGCAGCGCGTCATCTACGGAGTGCATGTAGTTCTTGAGGATCTCTGAGACATACGGCGAGGCCGGCTTTGCGTCCTCGGCGTTGAACCCTTCGCTGTCCGCGACGTAGTCGACGAATCGGGACGCAATCATTGCGGCGCCCTCGGGGTTCTCCTTGACCAACTCGGGATCCGTGCTGATGCCGGCGGCAGCCTGCGAGATCCCGGCGTACCCATCTGCCTCCCAGGTTCGATCGTTGAAGTAGAACTTCTGACGCGACTCGTCCTCGGTAAAGAACTCGTATCCCTGCTCCGGGTGATCGCCGAGGTTACCCATGATCGCAGCCATTGGGTCGGCGCCGTAGCCGTTCTCTCCGGAGCCCAACGGGCCATGGCCGGTGTGGTGATACCAGGTCTTGGCGCCGAGCGGCCCATCAGCCTGCTCGAACTTGTCAAGCTCTTCGGCGGCCCCGAGGACCAGGTCGCCGTTGAGGTCGTGGTCCTTCATCAGGTAGGCCAGCACCGACGCTCCACCGGTGCCGCCCCAGTTCGGGTAGCGATCGCGAAGGGCGTCCTGCTCGTCGTTGGAGAGATAGACGCCGGAGGGTCCGGCGTACTTCACGATGTCGTGGCCGAACTTCTCGGCCGGGAAGCCGGGGTCGTTCGAGGCCGATGCCAGACCGCTTCGGAGGTTGGAGGCCAGTGTGTTGAGGGAGCCGGAATCCGGCGACTGCATCCGCAGGTATTCCTCGATCCTCGCCATACTGGCGACGGTGCCGTCCGCCCCGAGGTCCTTGTAGAGCCCGGCGGCGACGGTCGAGTCGTCGGTATAGGCGCTCAGCATGGCGTTGAGGCGGTCGGCCTCTTCCTTGCTGAGCTTGTAGTCGTCGTCGTTCAGCGTGCTGTCGAGACGGTCGCTGATCTCCTTCCCGAGCCGCTCCTGAGCATCCGGCGGAAGTGCGTCGATGTAGCCGTCGTACTTGCCCGGGTCGCTGAGCATCTTGTTGATGAGCTCTTCTTCGGGCAGGTTGCGCAGCTCGGGCGGAAGGCTGGCCTGCTCGATCGTGCCGTCGCCGCCGTCGTAGTCGCCCTTGGTCGCGTGGTTGAGGACCGCCGTGAGGTCGGCATCAGCAGATTCCGCGTCGGTCAGCGCATCCTGGATGTTCTGAGCGAGCTGCTGCATCGTGCCTTTGTCCTTGTCCGGGTCCTTCTCATCCGGGGCCGGATCGGTGATCTGTACGCCACCGGAGAAGGTGACCTTCCAGCCGCGGCCGATCGCGTCGTCGTAGGCGTGCTTGGCGTTGTCCTTGGCCTTCTTGATGGACGCGGCGGCCTCGTCGAGGGCGTTGATGACCTGGGACAGCGGCGCGGCGATGTCGTTGAGGTCGGCGACCAGGCGCCGGTGGCGGTTCTCCGCGCGCGTGGCGGCTTCTCCGATCCAGGTGCTGGGGACCTTGCCGGCATCCATCTCGTCCTGCTGGTCCTGGAAGCTCTTGCGGGCGGTGTTGAGCTGGTCCGCGGCGGTGTCGAGCTCTTCGGGCTTCCAGCTCTGCAGCTGCTCGTAGGTGACGGCCATCAGTCTCTTCCGATCATTGCTTCGCGGTAACGCGCCTGCTGCGCCGTGATCGTGTCTGCCTCCACGATGGCGTCGGCGTCGGCGACGGTGGTCGTCTTGTGGTCACGCGCGTCCTTGACCCACTTGTCCTTGTCGCTCTTCCACTCGGCCTTGAGGCCGTTCGCGGCGCCCGCGGACGTGCTTCCCGGGAGCGCGGATGTGATCTTGCCCATCGGCCCTTCGAGATCGAGACCGGCGACGGCCTCGGCCGCTGTCCCGATGGAGTTGGCTGCGGTCTTGACCTGCGGCGCCACGATTTCGACGTTCACGAAAGGATCCCCCAAGACATTCGGAGCGATTGATAACTCTCTCCTACCCCAAATCCCGGGTTTCAAACACAGGTAGCCGAGAAATCTTGTATCCGGTCGAACCTGCGTCCGGACACGCCACGGCTGCACTGGATCTGCCCGTTGACGCACCGCTGGTGGGATAACGTCTCGGGCCAGACGAGGCCGTCCAGACCCACGGCGGTGGACGTGACGAACTTGATGGGGAAGGCGTGATGTCACAACACAACGAGGCCGCAGGCGTAGGACCGACGTGGTCGCCGACGAGCCCGGCAGCCCCTGCTGGTGGCCCGCGAGGTGGCGCCTGGTGCGGTCCCACTGGGCTCGCCCTCGGTGCGGGGATGCTGGTGATCGTCGCCCTGGTCCGCGTGATCGTCGGTTTCCCGCAGGTCAGCCAGAGCTACTACAACGCGCTCTACCGATTCGAAAACGCTCCGATCGTCTGGATCGCCCTCGGGCTCGTCGTGATCGCCTCGATCATCCCGATCGCCGCCGGGGTCGTCCTCGGCCACGTCGGCGTGAGCCGGGCGAAAGCGACCGGAACCAGCGCCGCAGTCTCCGGGATTGCGCTCGGGATCGGCTACACGCTGGTCGTCTTCTGGGTCGTACGCCTCATCATCGCGATCGTGAACTCTGCCGAGTTCAACGGCGGATTCAGAATGTTCATCGAGACGGTTGGGCTCTTGGCCTGAGATGGCAGCTCAGTCTCGGGAACACCGGCCGCTGACTCTGGTGATCGGGTCGGTGTTGGCGCTGCTGTACGCGGTCGGTTCTCTGATCATCTGTCTGTGGATCATCAGCATGGTGTTCGAGGACGAAGGAACCCGGCTGAGCAGCGGGTGAGCAGTCGGGGCTCGTGGTCGCCTGCATGGGCATTGCGGTCGCCGCGTTCGGGATCTTCTGCATCCTCCGTGGCCTGCAGGGCCAGATCTGGGCGATCACGTTGGTAGTGATCGGTCTCGCCGTCGGAGTCCTCCTGGGGATGGGCATCACCGTGACCGCCTTCAAGGCCGACGAGGGCGGTCCGCTCAGCAGCGGCTGGTTCTGGCTGGTGGTGACGCTGGTCATGATCGTTCCGGTCGTGCTGTTGAGCATTGCGATCTCGCAGCTGCCGGCATCGCACGGAGCGACCGACTCGCGCTGACGCCGTTCATCGTCAACGTACGTCTGTCCAGAACCTCTCCAGCTCGGCATCGAGCTCGGCCGCGACCTGCATGGGTAGGGAGTGGGTGGTCTTCGGCCAGACCTTGACGGTCCCGTGCGGGAGCTTCTTGGCCCGTTCGGCCGCGTCCTCGCCGCCGGCCAGCGACTTGTCGCTCGCGATGGCCACGTAGACCGGCATCTGGAGGGCGCGGATCTGGTCATCGGTCAGCCGTGAGGGCGTCGGCAGGTTGCCGGAGTCGAAGTGAGTCGTGCCGGCCGCGATCATTCGAGCCATCGGGTCGTCCGGGTCGACCTCGTCGTCCTCGACACCCCCGATCCGGTTCAGCGCGTGGTCGCGCCAGGAGTCGGGCAGGAACGGGAGCGCGGCCACTGCCGACCAGCCGATCGCCCAGGCAGGCAGCATGCCGAACGTCATGATGGGCTCGAGCAGGGTCAGGCTGGCCAGCCGATCCGGGTAACGCACGGCGACGGCCGCGGCGAGCCCGCCGCCCTGGGAGTGGCCGACCAGGTGGATCCGGTCGAGCTCGAGACCGTCCAGCGCCTCCGAGACCCAGCGGGCGTTGTCGTCCATCCCGCGCAGGGGCAGGGTCTGCTCCGAGAGCCCGCTGTCGCCGATCGCGTCGAAGGCGTAGACCGAGCGGTGCTCGGCGAAGTCACGCAGGTTCTCTCCCCACATCGGTACGCCGCTGGCCCGTCCCGGCACCAGCACGATCGGGATCTCGTCGACCGGGTTCGGGTTGACCCAGGCGTACGCCCGGACCGTGCCGAAGGTGGTCTCGACATCCTGCGTCCGGGTCGGCTTCGGCAGCGCGGCGAAGGCTGCGTCGTACGCCTCGACGTAGGCCTGGCGTCCTGCTGGCGTGCGGAAGTGGCCGACGCCGGGTCCGCTCGTGCCGAGCACCATCACCAGGCATCCGGTCGAGACGATCGCGATGACGGTGAGAAGCACGACCGGCCAGCGCCGGCGCTTCCTGCGTGGTTCGATGTGCTCATCCTGAATGTCCCCGTTCATGCCAGCCCTCACGTCCCCGATAACGATGCGATCGCATTGAAACCCTTTGCGATGCGACTGTATTGCTAACCTGGGCGTCATGCCAAGAGCCGTCGACCACGAACAGCGCCGGTTCGAGATCGTCGCCGGGCTCTGGCAGCTCGTCGCCGAGCAGGGGATCGAGGGGATCAGCCTGCGGACGGTCGCCGCCCGGGCCGGCGTGTCGATGGGCCGCGTACAGCACTATTTCGGCACCAAGGACGCACTGGTCGTCGCCGGCGTCGACCTGCTCGTGAAGCGTGCCGTCGTCGAGTACGAGGCGACCGCCGGCCGTCCGCCCCAGGACCGTCTTCTCCACCTCCTGCTCCAGCAGATCCCGGCCACCGAGGCGGGCCGCATCGGGGTCACCGTCTGGTACGCCTACCTCGCCAAGGCGATGACCCACACCGCCGTACGGCACATCCTCGCCGAGGCGACCAGGGTCGGTGTCGAGGAGTGCACCCGCCACATCCAGGAGGCGGACGGTCTCGACGAGGCCGAGGCGCGTGCCCGCGCCGTCGAGCTGCTCGCGCTCTCCGACGGCCTCACCCTGCGCGTCCTCATCGGCGACATCACCGCCGACGAGGCCGAAGCCACGATCGGCGAACGTGTGCGCGGCCGGACGATATGACGCGCTCACGATGACGTACGCCCTTAGGGTCTACGGCGTGGACGAGGATCTCGGGTCGCCGTGGAAGGCGACGGCGCGGAGAGTCGGGTGGACGCTGCTGGGCGTCGTCAACCTGCTGTTAGGGCTCCTGCTCTGTGTCGGGTTCGGGGTGCTGGACGGAGGGGAGTTCGGACCGAACCTGGTCGGGGTCACAGCCGGGGTGATGTTCGTCCTGCTGGCGATCTGCGTACAGCTGATGAAAGGCGTACGCATCGGCAACGGCAGCGCCCACCGCAGGATCCGGCGGCTGGACGGCGGTGGGATCGAGATCAGGCTGCGGCGGGGGCCGGGGATCTGTGGCGAGCTGATGCTCGTGTGCTGGGTGGGGATGCTGTGCCAGTTCGCGGGGCTCTCGTTCCGGAGCGGCATGGTGGTGATCGGGGTGCTGTGCACGGCAGCGGCGGCGTTTTTCGCGATGGTCGTGGTGGACCATGCGATGACGATGACGATGCGCCGGGCGCTCGTGCTGACCCCCGAGAGCCTCGTCGTGGAGCTCGGCGGCGAAGCCGTCAGCGTCGCCTGGAAGGAGATCCACGTCGACGTGTTCGAGCAGATCTCCACTCATGAAGGGATCGAGATGACCAACCGGTTCCTCGAGGTCACCCCGAGGCGGAATGCGCTGTCGTGGTCGACCACGCGGCGCCACAAGATCCGGCTGCTGCCGCGGCGGTGGCGGCGCAGGGTGGTCCGCGTGGGGTTCTGGCTCCTCGACCACCCGGAACAGGTGCTCACGACCCTGACCTCGCTGCGCCGGCGCCGGGACGACGACGCCCGGCGGATCGCACTCTCGAACGACGTCACGCTGGCGTATCTGACCGGCGACCTCGAGGAGTCGCCGCTGCCCAGCGGACGATGAGTCAGCCCGGCCGGACCCGCATCCCCGCGAGCATGTTGCTCAGTCCCCGGTGACCGTCGGTGCGGGGGAGGGTCACGAGGGTCGCGGCGACGAAGGCGAACAGGAGGAGACCTGAGCCGGGGAAGTCGGCCATGAGCAGCAGCGTCAGGCCGCCCGCACCGGTCAGCAGCTTGACGACCCGGCGCCACCACACCCCCGGCGGAGCAATCGTGCGGAGGCCGACGACCCACTCGCCGACGGTCCGCCCGAAGCCGAGGACGGCGACCGTCTCCAGCACGATCGGCGGACCCCAGAGCAGCCAGAACTGAGGGGTCGCGGGGATGGCCTCGAAGGGCACGTCCAGCCCGTAGAGCTGCCACGCCCGCCAGGCCAGCGCGAGCGGGGCGCCGCTGCCGAGGATGACCAGCAGGTCGGCGGTCATCCCGACCAGCCGGCGACCGACCGTGACCGTGGTGGGTGCCTTTCGTGCCCGTGGGCGGACGAGGCGTATGGAGATGACGGAGCCGATCACCGCGCCGACGGTGTTGATCATCAGGTCGTCGACGTCGAAGACGCGGTAGGCGCAGGGGTAGAGGCCCCAGATCCCGGTGAGCTGGGTGAGCTCGATGAGGAACGAGGTCGCCAGCCCGAGCAGGCAGGCGACGAGCACGCCGCGCCCGGCGATCGCCCGGACGAAGAGCCCAAGCGGTACGAAGAGAACGATGTTGAGCGCCACCTGGAGGAACGCGGCGCTGGTGAGCAGTGCCCGGGTGCCGACCTCCTCGCGGACCCGGAGGATGTCGGAGACGAACCCGAACGGGTGGAACTGGGTTCCCGCGCACGTGTAGCTGCCGACGTCGGGCACCGGGAGCAGGGTGTAGGCCCACAGCGCCACCGCATAGATCGTCGCCGCCAGGAGCAGGAGGATGCGTAGGAGTGGGAACGTGCCTCTGCGGCGGTAGGCGATCGCCGCTGCCGGGACGAAGCCGGCGACGGCCAACAGCCCCCCGAGGAAGATCGCCACCGCGGCATTGCCGACGACGTTGCTCACATCGGTACGTTAAGCCGCCCGACCCGGGACGGGCGTGGTTCGACACCCGTCCCGGATCGACTCGCTATGCCGGAACGAGCCCCGGCTTGCCGGACTCGGTGAAGAAGCGTCCACCGACGGTCAGCGGCGCGCCGGGCGTGCTGACGTGCGAGACGTTCTTGTAGGTGATCTCCGCGCCGGCGGTGTCGAGGGAGACCGTGGTGTAGCCGCGGAGGCCGTTGTAGAACTTCATGTGCGGGTTGCGCTCCAGGTACGCGGCCCAGTTGGCCGGGTGCTCGGCGCCGTTGCCGCCGGAGGTGATCGAGCTGGTGACCACCTCGGTGCCGAGAATCGGCGATGACGGGTCGTCGAAGTCGTCGTGGATGTTCAGTCCGTAGTGGACGTGCACGTCGCCGGTCAGCACCATCAGGTTCGACTGCCCCGACGCTTTCCAGCCGTCGAGCACCCGGCGCCGGGAGGCGGGGTAGCCGTCCCAGGAGTCCATCGAGCGCGTGCCGTTGCCGGACGGGTTGTCGCGGCGCGCGAAGGTGACCTGCTGAGGCACGACGTTCCAGCGAGCCGACGAGCGGCGCCAGCCGTCGATCAGCCACTTCTCCTGCTCGAGACCCGGCAGTGTCATCGACTCCGCCTCGGACTCCGGCGTCGGCACCTTCCAGCCGTCGCCGTTGGCCTGGTTGGTGCGGTACTGGCGGGTGTCGAGGATGTCGAACTGCGCCAGCCGGCCCCACTGCAGCCGCCGGTAGAGCCGCAGGTCGGAACCGGACGGCTGCTGCGGGAGCCGCAGCGGCTGGTTCTCCCAGTAGGCGCGGTACGCGGCGGCGCGGCGCACCAGGAACTCCTCCGGCGGCACCGAGTTCTCCGGGATGTCGGCGGCGTAGTTGTTCTCGGTCTCGTGGTCGTCCCAGGTGACGATGAAGGGGTGCGCGAGGTGGGCGGCGATCTGGTCCGGGTCGGACTTGTAGAGCCCGTAGCGCGCCCGGTAGTCGTCCAGCGTGACGGTCTCGTGGTTGAGGTGCGCGGGCAGCGGCTCCGTGTAGGCGCGCGTCCCGGCGGAGGCGTTCACGGCGTACTCGTAGAGGTAGTCGCCCAGGTGGAAGACCGCGTCCACGTCCTCACCGGCAAGATGCTTGTACGCGGTGTAGTAGCCCTGGTCGTAGCGCTGGCAGGAGGCGAGGGCGAAGGTCAGCGACGACACCGCGGCACCGACGGCCGGGGCGGTCCGGGTCCGGCCGACCGGGCTGATCCACCGGCCGACCCGGAAGCGGTAGAAGTACTCCGTCGCGGCGTCCAGGCCGCGGACCTCGGCGTGCACCGAGTGGTTGAACTCCGTATGCGCGGTGGCGGTGCCGCGGCGTACGACCTGGGTGAAGGCGGCGTCGCGCGCCACCTCCCAGCCGACCTCGAAGCGCGAGGGCGGCATCCCGCCGGTGGGCTCGAGCGGGAGCGGCGCGAGCCGGGTCCACAGCAGCACCGAGTCTGGCAGCGGGTCGCCGGAGGCGACGGCGAGGGTGAACGGGTCCGAGGTGATGGTTGAGGGAGAGCCGGCCGGGGCGGCGAAGGCGCCCGTACGTGGCAGGCCGGTGGTGAACGCCAACGCGGTCGCGGCGGCCGAGACGGTCAGGAACCGGCGGCGGTCGAGGCCACGAAGGGCACCGCGGAGATCAGGAGTGTTGCTGGGGGCAGGCATGGACGTGCTCCTGTCGATATGGGGGTTATCGACAACAGCGAAGCGGTGCCCGGTGAAGGCCTCGTGAAGTGTGGGGGAGGGGTGGGCTACGGCTTGGTGCCCTCGACGGGCTCAGCGGCCCGGTGCACCGGACATCCCGGCGCGAACGTGCCGAGCTCCTCGGTGTTGAACCCGTGCGGATAGCTCTTGATGCGCGGCATGTCCCGGACGTACGCAGGCTTGCGTCGTGCCGGCAGCAGAGCCACCACACGCGCCCGTGCCTTCAGCGCCCCACGGGACAGCGAACGCGCCACCCGCCCGGGCTCGGGATAGCCGAACGCCTCGAGCAGGTGCGGCTCCATCAGCGACAGCGAGAAGATCCGGATGAGCGGCGCCAGCGGGCGCGGGTAGAACGTGGTCAGCAGCTCGAGGGTCGAGTCGGCGACGGCACGGCTGCCTTCGTCGTACCCGAAGTGCTCGGCCTCGTAGGTGTCGAGGAGCTGCTCGAACTCCTCGTAGGTCGCCGGGATGTCCTTGATCCCCATCCGCTTTCCGAGGGCCTGGTAGTAGCGCAGGGCGGCGAGCTGTTCGTCAGGGGTCGACTGCCGCCAGCCGAAGTCCTGGTTCCAGCGTCGGGGGATCACCACGAACGTCGAGAGGACGTAGCGCATGTCGTCGTTGGAGATGTCGTACATCCGGTGCATCTGATTGATCCGCCGCACCGCTGCCCGGCCCCGCGGGCTGTCCAGGTCCTCGATCGCCGCGTCCTCCAGCAGCAGCGCGGTGTCGTCGTAGCGCTTCTGGGTGTGCTCGGTGAACTGGTGGGTGTCGGCCAGCAGCCGGCCGATCGACGGCACCGCATAGGTCCGGAACAGGGCGAAGCTCAGCGCCTGGGTCGTGTCCCAGGGAAACTCGTAGAGCCCCAGACGCCTCGAGATCTCCTGGAACTCGGTCTCCGGGTCCAACCCGGCCGTGCGCGACTTCTTGGGCATCGTGCCTCCTCGCTCGATACATAACTGTATCGTGATCTGGGTCACTTGTCGTGGCTCTCCCCGTAGTGTCTTCAGCATGGAGAAGTCGGGAACGCAGACGCCCCTGTCCCTCGCTGCCGCCCAGGCGGTCAGAACGTACGCCGCCACCACCCGCTCCGCTCTCGGCACCGCCGAGTCCCCGGTGATCTCGTACGCAGGTCTGTGGCTGCTCCTCGCCTCGCTGGCGCCCGCGTCGGAGACCGAGACGGACGAGGTCCTCGGCCTGAACCGGGCCGACGCCCGGGCCGCCGCGCTGACGCTGCTGGAGGCGCCGCACCCCACGATCGGGGCCGCGGTCGCCGGCTGGCTGCGCCCCGGCGTCGAGCAGACGAAGAGCCTGCCGGTCCTGCTCGACCCGCTCCCGGAGCAGGCCGGGCTCGACGCGTGGGCCGCGGAGCACACCCGCGGCCTGATCAAGGAGTTCCCGCTCGAGATCGACGCCCGGACGCTGCTCGTGCTCGCCTCGGCGCTGGTGGTGACGCCACGCTGGAGCGAGCCGCTCGACGACGACGGGGACGGGTTGCTGCTGCTCGAGGGCGGGTTCCAGGCGGTGGTGGAGACCGAGGCCGCCGGCCCGGTCGCGGTCGCCTGTCCATCGAGCGAGGACGGCATCTCGGTCTACTCCGTGATCGCCGCGGCAGATGTCGACGCCGACGACGTGTGGCGGGCCACCGACGAGGTCGTCCGGAGGATCGACGCGGGGGAGATCCGCAACCACACCTTCGATCCCGGCGGCGAGGCACCCGGCCACTCCTGGACGGTCGAAGAGGTGACGATCCTCGGCGGAACTCCGTCCGACCGCTGGCGCAGCCACCTCCCCGAGTGGAGCGCGGAGGACCGGCACGACCTGTCGGCCGCGCCCGGGGTCGCCGAGATCGCCCGCGGCGTGATGGCGGCGGTCCAGGAGGAGTCGGAGGCCGCCTGTGTACAGAAGGCGGTCGCGTCCTACGACCGAGAGGGTTTCGAGGCGGCCGCGGTGACCGGGATGATGGTCCGGGCAGCCGCCGCGCCGCGGGAGACGAAGGTGCGGCAGATCGATCTGAGGTTCGACCGGCCGCACGCGGTCGTGGCGATCGCGCGCGGGGGAGCCTGGGAGGGCATCCCGCTCTTCGGCTCCTGGGTGAACCCGGCATAATTTCCGTCATGGACGCGCACCCCCCGATCGCCGGCCGCTACCGGCTCCTCGACCTGCTCGGAGCCGGCGGTATGGGGGAGGTGTGGCGGGCGCGAGACACCGTCCTCGACCGCGATGTGGCGGTGAAGCTGCTGCGCGACGTGGACGACCCGACGATGGCCGAGCGGTTCCGTCGGGAGTCCCTCTCCACCGCTCGGGTGGTCCATGACGACGTGGTCAAGATCTTCGACGCGGGCAGCGACGACAACGATGTCTTCCTGGTGATGGAGCTGCTGCCCGGCCCGACCCTGGCCGAGCCGATCAAGCAGCATGGCGGGATGCCGGTCGACATGGCCGTCGAATACACCCGCCAGGTGGCCGCCGCCCTCGGTGCCGCTCACCGGGTCGGCGTGGTGCACCGCGACATCAAGCCGGCCAACCTCATGTTCGACGGCGACGGCCGGCTGACGGTGCTCGACTTCGGGATCGCCTACGCCATGACCGGGGTCGATGCCGGGTTGACCCAGACCGGCCACGTGATCGGCAGCCCCTCCTACCTCTCGCCCGAGCAGGCCGCCGGTGACCCGGTCGGACCGCCCGCCGACGTCTACTCGCTCGGCTGCGTGCTCTTCGAGATGCTCGCCGGCAAGGTGCCTTACTCCGCACCGCACCCGGTCAAGATCCTGCACATGCACCTCAGTGAACCGGTGCCGCGCATCACCGACCTCCGCTCCGTGCCCGCGCCGCTGGCGCGGCTGGTCACGCGGATGCTCGACAAGAACCCGGCCGCCCGGCCCTCGATGGACCAGGTCGGGCACGAGCTCGGTTACGTGCTCACCGGCGCCGACCCCGACGCCACCGACCTGCTGGCCTCCGGGCAGGCTCCGCGGCCGACCCAGACGATGCCGCAACGTCCGCAGCGGCCGCTCGACGAGCCGATGGCTCTGCCCGGCTCCCGCACCGGCGTCATGCCCCGCCCCGACGCCCCGCCGCCCGTGCGCGGGCCGCGTCCGGGATCGTTGCGGAAGTTCCCGACCAGCCGTCTCCTCGGTGCCGCGGCGATCGTGATCGCGTGCCTCTTCGCCGCCTCCTGGCTCGCGGCGTACGAGCCGGCTTCCGCCGAGGCCGACCAGCCGTCCCGGAGCTCCGACGACACCGGCGGCTCCGACAACACCGACAGCAACTCCGAGGGCTCCGACAACACCGCCGACGAGAACACCGAGGCGTCGGACAACAAGACCCTCAACCGCCTCGACCGGCTGGACCGCTGGCGCGAGAACCTGGAGGGCTGGAACGTCATCGACGAGGGTCAGTCCCAGGAGTGGGAGGACCAGATCCAGGACATTCGCGACCTCGTCGAGAAGGGCGAGAGCGCCAAGCGGGAGATGGAGCAGCTCCGCGACGAGTTCGACAGCCTGGGCAAGGGCGAGAGCAAGGACGGCGAGAAGATTCTCGACGGGCTGCTCAAGGGCGACTGACCTCAGCAAACGGGTGCGCGACCTGGGGGTGAGGGTGCAGACTTCGCGTCCATGACCCGACTCCAGCTGGCCCGGACGGCGGTCTTCGTCGCCTTCGCGATCCAGGGACTGACCTTCGCATCGCTGATCACCCGGCTCGAGTCGATCGCGACCAAGCTCGACCTCAGCGCCGGCGACGTCTTCGTCGTGCTCGGCGTCACCACCGCGATCGGGGCGCTGGGCAGCGTCATCGCGGGCCACCTCGCGACCAGGATCGGCAGCGCGGCGACCCTGTCGCTGATGCTGGCCGGTGCCTCCTTGGCCGCCGTCGCGCCGGCCTTCGCGCCGACGATGGCGACCCTGCTCGTGCTCAACGGCGTCTACGGCCTCTTCCTCGGCGGCGTCGACGCCTCCATGAACATGCAGGGCACGGCCACCCAGGACGCGTACGCCCGCCCGTTGATGAACGGCTTCCACGCGATGTGGAGCGGGGCGGCCGTCCTCGGCGCCGTCTACGCGACCGTGACGATCGCCCTCGGCGTACCTCTGGGCCTGGACATGATCCCCATCGCGATCATCGGCCTGGCGGCCAACGCCGCGACGTTCCGGCTCCTGCTGTCGCCGGAGGCGGTCGACGCGGCCGAGCACCGGACCAGCAGTACGCAGCGACCCAAGCCCCAGCTGCCGTGGCTGCCCCTCCTCCTGGTCGCGGTGCCGACCTTCGCGATGTGGTTCATCGACTCCGCGGCCTCGGCCTGGGGCGGGATCTACGTCGTCGACGGTCTGGGTGCCGCCGCCGCGGTCGGACCCGCGATCTACGCCGCCTACCAGCTCGTCCTTCTGGCCGTACGTCTCCCCGGCGACCGCCTCGTCGCCCACTTCGGTCCGGAGCGGGTGATCCGGACCGGCGGGATCGTCGGCGTCGGCGCCCTGGTGCTGATCGTCGCCGCCCCGCACTGGAGCGTGGCGGCCGTCGGTTTCGCGATCCTCGGCGGCAGCCTGGCGATGGTCCCGCCGCAGTCGTTCGTCGCCGCCGCCCACATCTCCCCGGACAACGCCGAGGAGGCGATCGCCCGGGTCAACCTCGCCAACTACGCCGGCTACCTCGCCGCCGCCTCCCTGATCGCCGCCGTCGCCGAGATCTTCGGCGAGCGCTCGATGTTCGTCATCCCGCTGGCGATCTCCGTCCTGGTCCCGCTGATGGCCCGCCGCTTCGCCACCCGCCCCGCGTCGGAGGCCGTGAGGCTCGGCTGATCCGGGGCGAAAATTTCCGTTCCGTTTCTTGACTCATTCAAGATTTCGCGTAGTCTCTGAGGCGTGGGGAACGCGGACTACGAACAGCTGCTGAGAGGTGCCTCCCTGCGCGTCACTCGCCCGCGAGTGGCCGTTCTGGGGGCCGTCACCGAGAACGCGCACGCCGACACCGAGACCATCCTCGGAGCGGTGCGCGAGCGGCTTCCGGACGTCTCCCATCAAGCCGTCTACGACTCCCTCGCCGCCCTCTCGGCGGCCGGGATCGTACGCCGCATCCAGCCGTCCGGCTCGGTGGCTCGTTACGAGACCCGGGTCGGGGACAACCACCACCACGTGGTCTGCCGCTCGTGCGGGGCGATCGCCGACGTCGACTGCGCCGTCGGCCATGCGCCCTGCCTGACGGCATCTGATGACAACGGCTTCACGGTCGACGAGGCCGAGGTCATCTACTGGGGCACCTGCGCGGACTGCAGCCTGTCCCAGGGGTAGAGCCCGAGCCGGCCGAGCTCGTCGTCGGCCGGCGCAACACATGTGAATCACAGCGTCTGGCAGCAGCCAGTCCGATCAGAAACGGATAGGAATCTCATGTCTGAAGAGGCCGTGAGCAAGTGCCCGGTGATGAACGCAGGCCGCGTTCACCCCACCGCCGGCAGTGCCAACCAGGAGTGGTGGCCGAACAAGCTCAACCTGAAGATTCTCGCCAAGGACGCCCCTGTGAGCGACCCGATGGGTGAGGACTTCGACTACGCGAAGGCTTTCGAGTCCCTGGACCTGCCTGCCGTCAAGGCGGACATCGCCGCGGTCATGACCGACTCCAAGGACTGGTGGCCGGCCGACTTCGGTAGCTACGCCGGACTCTTCATCCGGATGGCGTGGCACGCCGCCGGCACCTACCGCAGCCACGACGGCCGCGGTGGCGCCGGTCGTGGCCAGCAGCGCTTCGCGCCGCTCAACTCCTGGCCGGACAACGTCTCCCTCGACAAGGCCCGCCGTCTGCTGTGGCCGGTCAAGAAGAAGTACGGCAAGAACCTCTCCTGGGCCGACCTGATGGTCCTGGCGGGCAACGTGGCGATGGAGGAGGGCGGCTTCAAGACCTTCGGCTTCTCCGGCGGTCGCGCGGACGTCTGGGAGTCGGACGACGACATCTACTGGGGTCCGGAGAAGGTCTGGCTCGACGACGAGCGCTACACCGGTGACCGTGACCTCCAGGCCCCGCTCGCCGCGGTCCAGATGGGTCTGATCTACGTCAACCCCGAGGGCCCGAACGGCAACAGCGACCCGATGTCCTCCGCGGTCGACATCAAGGAGACCTTCCGCCGGATGGGGATGAACTCCGAGGAGACCGTCGCCCTGATCGCCGGTGGTCACACCTTCGGCAAGACCCACGGCGCGCACCCGGACGACATGCTCGGCGCGGACCCCGAGGGCGCCCCGCTCGAGCAGCAGGGCCTGGGGTGGAAGAACGGCCACGGCACCGGTGCCGGCGCGGACGCGCTGACCTCGGGCCTCGAGGTCACCTGGACCTACCACCCGACCCGCTGGGACAACGAGTTCTTCCACATCCTCTACGCCTACGAGTGGGAGCTGTTCGAGTCGCCGGCCGGCGCCAAGCAGTGGCGTCCGAAGAACGGCGCGGGCTCCGACATGGTCCCCGAGGCGCACGGCGAGGGTAAGCGCGAGCCGCGCATGCTCACCTCCGACCTGGCGCTGCGCGTGGACCCGGAGTTCGACGAGATCTCCCGCCGGTTCAAGGACGACCAGGAGGCATTCTCCGACGCCTACGCCCGCGCCTGGTTCAAGCTGACCCACCGCGACATGGGTCCGAAGAGCCGCTACGTCGGCCCCGAGGTCCCCGCCGAGGACCTGCCCTGGCAGGACCCGCTCCCCGCCGAGGGTGGCGCCACCGACGAGGCCGCGATCTCCGCGGCCAAGGCGGCCATCGCCGCGTCCGGTCTGAGCGTGCAGCAGCTGGTCTCCACGGCGTGGAAGGCGGCGGCCACGCACCGTACGTCCGACCACCGCGGTGGCGCCAACGGCGGTCGTATCCGCCTCGAGCCGCAGATCTCCTGGAAGGTCAACCAGCCCGAGGAGCTCAAGCCGGTCCTCGCCAAGTACGAGGAGATCGCGGCCGCGACCGGTGTCTCCTTCGCCGACGTGCTCGTCCTCGCCGGTGGCGTGGGCATCGAGCTCGCCGCCAAGGCAGCGGGCCAGGACGTGACGGTCCCGTTCTCCGCCGGCCGCGTCGACGCGACCCAGGAGCAGACCGACGTCGAGAACTTCGCCTGGCTCGAGCCGGTCGCCGACGGCTTCCGCAACTACGACTCCGGGTTCCTCAACCTCCCGACCGAGTTCCTGTTCCTCGACCGCGCGAGCCTCCTCGGCCTCTCGGCCCCCGAGGCGACCGTTCTGGTCGGCGGTCTGCGTGTGCTCGGCAACAACTGGGACGGCTCCGACCTCGGTGTCTTCACCAAGACCCCGGGCGTGCTGACGAACGACTTCTTCGTCAACCTGCTCGACTACGACCAGCAGTGGACCCCGTCCGCCGACGAGGCGACCTACACCAGCTCCAACGGCTGGACCGGTTCCCGTGTCGACCTGGTCTTCGGCGCCAACTCCGAGCTCCGCGCCCTTGCGGAGGTCTACGGTGCCGACGACGCCAAGGAGAAGTTCGTCAACGACTTCATCAAGGCATGGGTCAAGGTCATGGACAACGACCGCTTCGACCTGAAGAAGTGACCTGCTGAGGTCGTACGCCGCGGCGTACGACCGACACGGAGGCCGGCCCCTTTCGGGGTCGGCCTCCGTGGTCATACCCACCCGGGTAGGATCAACGGCCGCTGCAATCAGTCGCCTAGGTCAGGTGGAGCAATGGAACACCGGAGCGCCGAGCCTCCGAAGGGTCCGACCGGTCCGCCGCCGTCGTGGCGCCCGCCCCCTCCGCCCGCTCCTCGGATCGCGGCCGAGCCTCCGCGGATCACGCCCAGCCGACCCGGTGCCCGTCGCGCCGCGCCGACTCCGTCGGCCGCCCAAGCGTTGCTCGCCCGGGCCGAGCCGGCCAAGGTCTGGGTGACCGAGAAGTGGGCCGTGGCCAGGGCCGCGACCAAGACGTCGGCGACGAGGGGCTCGGGCAGCCGGCCCTCCGCGCAGCCGAGCTGGCGGCGCTGGGGGAAGCTCATCGCGAAGGTGGCGCTGGTCGGCTTCCTGGCGATCGCCCTGATCGGCTCGATGACGGCGATCGTGGCGTACAACCGGATCACGGTGCCCGACCCCAACGCCGAGTTCGAGGTCGAGACCTCGTTCGTCTACTACAGCAACGGCAAGACCGAGCTCGGCCGCTACCAGGAGGGCGACCAGAACCGGATCAAGCTGGACGCCGACGAGATCCCGGAGCTGGTCAAGCACGCCGTCGTCGCCGCCGAGGACCGCACCTTCTACGAGAACAGCGGCGTCGACGTGAAGGGCATCGTGCGGGCGGCGTTCTCCAACACCACCGAGGGCACCGCCGGGGGAGCGTCGACGATCACCCAGCAGTACGTCAAGAACTACTACCTCAACTCCGAGCGGTCCTACTCGCGCAAGCTGAAGGAAGCGGTCATCGCCCTGAAGCTGACCCGGCAGAAGAGCAAGGACCAGATCCTCGCCGACTACCTCAACACGATCTACTTCAACCGCGGCGCCTACGGCATCGAGGCGGCGGCGAAGGCCTACTTCGCGAAGTCGACCAAGGACCTGTCGCTGCAGGAGGCCGCGGCGCTCGCGGCGATCCTCAACAACCCGGCGGGCTTCGACCCGGCCAGCAGCACCTTCCGCGGCAAGGAGAAGCTGCTCGGCCGCTACCAGTACGTCCTCTCCGGCATGGTCGGCCTCGGCTTCCTGAAGCAGGCCGAGGCCGACACGGTGAAGGACGCGCTGCCGAAGTTCCCGGCGAAGACGGTGTCGAGTCGGCTCGGTGGCCAGCGCGGCCACGCGCTCACCATGATCAAGGCCGAGCTGCTCGGCCTGAAGGGCGCCGACGGCAAGCCGCTGTTCACCGAGGAGAAGATCGACAGCGGTGGCCTGCGGATCACCGCGACCCTCTCGCCGAAGGTCATGAAGGCGTCGGCCACCGCGGCCAAGACCGTGAAGCCGAAGAACCGCAAGGCGTACGTCAAGAACGACCCGGAGCAGAAGAACGCGCTGCACGTGGCGACCGCCTCTGTCGACGTCGCCTCCGGTGCGCTGCTCGGCTTCTACGGTGGCCAGGACTACCTCGACAGCCAGCACAACTGGGCTGCGACCGGCGGGCACGCCGGGTCGACGATGAAGGTCTTCGCCACGGCTGCGGCGATCGCGAAGGGCTACTCGCTCGAGTCGACCTGGGCGGGCGACTCGCCGTTCACCACCTACACCGGGTCGCAGGTCGTCAACGAGGGCGAGCAGGCCGGCGTCGCCGACGGGATGGACTACGGCCAGTACATCACGATGCTCAAGGCGCTGGAGCAGTCGGTGAACACGGCCTTCATCGACATGACCGAGTCCATGGGCGGTGCCGAGGAGGGCCGCAAGGCCATCTACCAGACCGCGCTCGACGCGGGCCTCACGCCGGAGAAGGCGGACCCGAAGCATCCCGGCATCCCGAGCACGTCCGGCTACCTCACCGACCAGGACGACCGGATCGCGCTGGGCGGCGCCAACGTCAGCCCGATCAACATGGCCAACGCCTACGCCACCATCGCCAACGGCGGCTACCGCCACGACGTACACGTGGTGAAGAAGGTCCGCGACCGCGCCGGCAACGTCCTCTACAGCTGGAACGGCCGGAAGAACGCCCGGCACGCGATCTCCGAGGACATCGCCGCCGACGTGACGTACGCGATGCAGGGCGTGGTGCAGAGCGGCTCGGGCCAGAAGGCGCAGAGCATCGGCCGGCCGGTCGCCGGCAAGACCGGCACCGGCACCTGCACCAACGAGCAGTACGTCTGCTCGTCCTGGTTCGTCGGGTTCACCCCGCAGATCGCGACCGCCGTGCGCTACTCGCGCGGCAACGGCGAGGGGAAGCTCGACGGAGGCTGGATGCCGTCCTACTTCGGCGCCGACTATCCCACCGAGACCTGGGCGGCCATCATGGCGAAGGTCATGGAGGGCAAGGAGGTCGAGAGCTTCCCGGAGCCGGTCTACGTCGACGGGCCCGACCCCGAGACCGGCCACGAGGAGCAGCTGATCGCGCCGCCGCCGCCACCTCCCGAGGAGGAGGACGACGGCGAGGAGTGCGACCCGATCGCGGAGTTCTTCGGCGCCTGTGACGGTGACGGAGAGGACAACGGGAACCCCTGGGAGGGTCGTCCGTGATCTGAGATGCGTGCCCACTGATCGAGACGATGAGTTGGTGGGCGCGTCGGGTCTCGGGCAGCATCTCCGCCGAAGGTCACGACTGCCAGCGCGAAGCCCCGGCTTGCTGGCGGGCAACCCTCCCACGCGGTGGGGTGCTCCGGGTGACGACCAGGCCCTCGCCGAGGCGGCGTGGGCAAGCGCGTGCTTCGCCGGGCAGCCGTGGTGCGGCCCGGGGGAGCCATGACCCTGAAGGGTGCCTCCATGTCCCTGCTCCCGCTCGTCGGCTCGAAGACCCAGGTCCCGCTGCTGGACGGAACGAGCGTGACGTACGCCAACCTCGATGTCGCCGCGTCGGCGCCGGCCCTGCAGGCCGTGACCGACCGGGTGGCCGAGGTGCTGCCCTGGTACGCCTCGGTGCACCGCGGTGCCGGCTACCTGTCCCAGGTCTCGACCGCCCTCTACGAGGAGTCGCGCGCGACCATCGGCGCCTACGTCGGAGCCCGTGAGGACGACGTCACCGTCATCACCCGCAACACCACCGACGCGGTGAACCTGCTGGCCGGCTGCGTACCCGGGCGGGTGCTCGTCCTCGACATCGAGCACCACGCCAACCTGCTCCCGTGGCACCGGGTCGAGGCGGGCGTCACCGCCGTCGCCGGCCGGGACACGCTCGCCGGCACCATCGACGCTCTCGCCGGCGAGCTGGCCCGAGGTGACTACGCCCTGGTGGCCGTCACCGGAGCCTCCAACGTCACCGGCGAGGCGCTGCCGGTCGGTGAGATCGTCACCCTGGCCCATGCCCACGGCGCCCGAGTCCTCGTCGACGGCGCTCAGCTGCTCGCCCACCGCCACTTCTCGCTGGCCGCGACCGGCGCCGACTACGTCGCCTTCTCCGGTCACAAGCTCTACGCGCCCTACGGTGCCGGTGCCCTCGTCGGACGCCGCGACTGGCTCGACGTCGGCACCCCCTACCTCGCCGGGGGAGGGGCGGTCGACGACGTCACCCACGGCTCGGAGGTCGAGCTTGTCGAGACCACCTGGCAGCCCGCGCCCGCGCGGCACGAGGGCGGCTCGCCCAACGTCATCGGCGCCGCCGCCCTGGCCGCGGCCTGTACGACTCTCGGCGGCCTCGAGCCCGCCGAGCTGGACCGCCACGAGGCGTCGCTGAGGGGGCGCCTCGTGGCCGGCCTGTCCGCGCTGGAGGGGGTCGACGTCGTCCGCCTGTGGGCCGACTCCGAGGAGCCCGTCGGCGTGGTCACGTTCACCGTCGACGGCATCGAGCCCGGCCGGGTCGCGGCCTACCTCTCCGCCGAGCACGGCCTGGGCGTACGCGACGGCCGCTTCTGCGCCCAGCCGCTCCTCGAGCGCCTCGGGCTCGCCGGCGGCGCGGTGCGCGCGAGCATCGGCATCGGGACCGCGGTCGCCGACGTGGACCGGCTGGTGGCCGGCGTACGTGCTCTTCTCGCGGGCGACGTCCGCGGCGACTACGTCCTGGTCGACGGTGCCTGGACGCTCGCCGAGGACCCGCGGCCGCTGGTCGGGCCGGTCGGTCTCACCCGCCTGGCCGACACCGCCGGGTCGTGCGGCGCGGCGGTGTAGTGCGGGGATGAATCCAGGCGCTCACGGTGTTGACGAACTGTGAGTGAACGAGTGCATGGCGAGCGGAAGGTACGCGGCGGCAAGCTCGTCGTCGTCGACGCGACGGTCTCCGCCGACACGATCATCGACGTCGTCCTCTCGGGCGACTTCTTCCTGGAACCCGACGAGGCGCTGGGGTGGCTGAACACGGCGCTGGAGGGGCAGTCGGCCGACGCGTCCCTCGACCAGTTGACGGCCTCTCTGGATGCCGCCGCCCGTGACGCCGAGCTGGTCGGCTTCGGCACCCGTGACATCGCCCTGACGGTGCTGCGCGCGCTGGGGCGGGCCACGACCTGGGACGACCTCGACCTCGAGATCGTCGAGACCGGGCCGCTGTCGCCGACGATGCAGATGGCCCTCGACGAGGTCATCGTCCGCCAGGTCGCCGAGGGCCGCCGCGCGCCCAATCTGAGGTTCTGGGACTGGGCGAGCAGCGCGGTCGTGATCGGCAGCTACCAGTCGCTCTCCAACGAGGTCGACGCGGCCGCCGCCGAGCGGCACGGCATCGAGGTCGTACGCCGCGTCTCCGGTGGCGGCGCGATGTTCATCGAGCCGGGCAACACGATCACCTACAGCCTCACCGTGCCCGACACCCTCGTGGCCGGCATGTCCTTCCAGGAGTCCTACGCCTTCCTCGACGAGTGGGTGCTGCGCGGCCTGCGCAGCGTCGGCATCGAGGCCGCCTACGCCGGACTCAACGACATCGCCTCGCCGATCGGCAAGATCGCCGGCGCCGCGCAGAAGCGGATCCCCGGCGGCGTCCTGCACCACGTCACGATGGCCTACGACATCGACGCCGACAAGATGCTCGAGGTGCTCCGGATCGGCCGGGAGAAGATGTCCGACAAGGGCACCAGGAGCGCGGCCAAGCGCGTCGACCCGATCCGGTCCCAGACCGGCCTGAGCCGGGAGAAGGTCATCGAGGCGCTGCTGGCCGAGTTCGGGCAGAGCTTCGGGGCGCCGTACGTCGAGCTCGATCAGGGCACGATCGACGAGGCGGCAGCGCTGGTCGAGAGCAAGCACGACACGAGGGAGTGGATCGCTCGAGTGCCGTAGCCGGGGTGCTGCTGCACGTACGCGACTTCGTCGCCGGGCCCAAAAGATTTGGACTCCGCTGCTCGGAGCGTTCCTTGGATGAGATGGGGGGGTCCTCATTCACGACCGACATCACGAGCAGCGGAGCGTCGCCAGTTTGGCACGCTCGAACTGGCCGTCGCAATAGGTGAAGGCCCCTCCGGCCCTATTTTCTGTCGGTCGATCCGCAGGGCAGAACTCATGGAGTATCGAAAGTGTCTTTCTAGAGGCCTTCGACCCTGCCGTCGGCCACGGGCGCGGGAGTATGGCGGGGCTGCGAATGACGCTGGCGGCGGCGGTCGGCTACCCTGGACACATGCAGATGTCTGTCCTGCTTCTTAGGCAGCCGCGCTGACCCTGAGGGACACACCCCGGTCACGCGGCTACCCCTCCATGTGAGGGGTTTCTTCATTCCAGAAGCAGTCTCGACACGATCTCGACGAGGATGAAAGACCAATGACGCAGGAGCAGACCGAGCAGGCGACGTACGACGTCACCGAGCTGCAGGACAAGTGGCGCCCCATCTGGGAGAAGCTGGAGCCGTTCAAGGCGGGCCAGCGCGAGGGCGCCGAGAAGCGCTACGCGCTCACGATGTTCCCCTACCCCTCGGGCGACCTGCACATGGGCCACGCCGAGGTCACCGCGCTGCACGACGTGCTGGCACGCTACTGGTGGCTGAAGGGCTTCGACGTCCTGAACCCGATCGGCTGGGACTCCTTCGGCCTGCCCGCCGAGAACGCCGCGATCAAGCGCAACGAGAACCCCGCCGGCTGGACCTACGCCAACATCGAGACCCAGGCGGAGTCGTTCAAGCGCTACGGCATCTCCTTCGACTGGTCGCGCCGGCTGCACACCTCCGACCCGGAGTACTACAAGTGGACGCAGTGGATCTTCCTGAAGCTGTACGAGGCCGGCCTGGCCTACCGCAAGAAGTCCCCGGTCAACTGGTGCCCCAACGACCAGACGGTGCTGGCCAACGAGCAGGTCGTCAACGGCGAGTGCGAGCGCTGCGGGGCGACGGTCACCAAGCGTGACCTGACGCAGTGGTACTTCCGCACGACTGCCTACGCCGAGGAGCTGTACAACGGCCTGGACCAGCTGCAGGACACCTGGATCGGCAAGGTCGTCAACATGCAGCGCAACTGGATCGGCCGGTCCGAGGGCGCGCACGTCGACTTCGACATCACACTGTCCGACGGCGGGACCAAGAAGGTCACCGTCTTCACGACCCGTCCCGACACGCTGTACGGCGCGACGTTCATGGTCGTCGCCGCCGACGCGGACCTGGCCGCCGAGATCGTGGCGCCGGACCGGGCCGCTGCGCTGGAGAGCTACCTGGAGGACGTACGCAAGGCCTCCGACATCGACCGGCTGGCGACCGATCGTCCCAAGACCGGTGTCGACTTGGGAGTCACCGCCACCAACCCGGTCACCGGCGAGCAGATCCCGGTCTGGGCCGCCGACTACGTCCTGGCCGATTACGGCACCGGCGCGGTGATGGCCGTGCCGGCCCACGACCAGCGCGACCTCGACTTCGCCAAGGCGTTCTCGCTGCCGGTGCGTCGCGTCGTGGACGTGCCGGGCGCGGACAACCCCGAGGAGACGTACGTCGCGACCGCCGGTGACGGTGCGTACGTGAACTCTCCCGAGCTGGAGGGCGTCGCCGACAAGGCGAGCGGCATCCACAAGATCATCGAGAAGCTGGAGTCCGAGGGCCACGGCAAGGGCACGATCAACTACCGGCTGCGCGACTGGCTGCTGTCGCGGCAGCGCTACTGGGGCGCGCCGATCCCGATCATCCACTGCCCGGTCGACGGCGAGGTGCCGGTGCCCGAGGCCGACCTGCCGGTGCAGCTGCCGGAGCTGAAGGGCGCCGACCTGAAGCCGAAGGGCGTCTCGCCGCTGGCCGCGGCCACGGAGTGGGTCAACGTCTCCTGCCCGAAGTGCGGCGGACCCGCGACGCGTGACTCGGACACGATGGACACCTTCGTGGACTCGTCGTGGTACTTCCTGCGTTACCTGTCGCCGACCGACGAGACCCAGGCGTTCTCCTCCGAGGCCGCCCGCGAGTGGGGACCGGTCGACTTCTACCTGGGTGGCGACGAGCACGCGGTGCTGCACCTGCTGTACGCCCGCTTCTTCACCAAGGCGCTGCGCGACATCGGCCTGATCGACTGGGACGAGCCGTTCTCGGCCTACCTGTCGCAGGGCAAGGTCATCAACGGTGGCAAGAAGATGTCGAAGTCCCTGGGCAACGGCGTGAACCTGAGCGACGTGCTGGAGGAGTTCGGCGTCGACGCGACCCGGCTGACCCTGGTCTTCGCGTCCCCGCCGGAGGACAACATCGACTGGGCCGACGTCTCTCCGGCCGGCTCGGTGAAGTTCCTGCAGCGGGCCTGGCGCCTGGCGGGCGATGTCACCTCGGAGCCGGGTGTGTCCTTCGACGAGGGGGACGTGGCGCTGCGCCGGGTCACCCACAAGACGGTCGCCGAGGCTGAGCAGCTGATCGAGTCCTACCGGTTCAACGTGGTCGTCGCTCGGATGATGGAGCTGGTCAACGCCACCCGGAAGGCGATCGACTCCGGTGTCGGTCCTGCCGATCCTGCCGTACGTGAGGCGGCGGAGACGGTCGCGATCCTGCTCTCGCTGGTCGCGCCCTACACCGCCGAGGAGATGTGGGAGCGTCTGGGGCACGAGCCGACGGTCGCGCGCGTCGCGTGGCCGACGCCTCTGCCCCACCTGCTCGTGGAGGAATCCGTGACCGCCGTCGTGCAGATCAAGGGCAAGGTGCGTGCGCGCCTGGAGGTCTCGCCCTCGATCTCCGAGGCCGACCTGGAGGCCGCCGCGCTGGCCGACCCGTCGATCGCCGCCGCGATCGAGGGCCAGACCGTACGCAAGGTCATCGTCCGCGCGCCCAAGCTGGTCAACATCGTCGTCTGAGACGGGGATGGTGGCGTCGTCTGACCGGACGCAGCCGTACTCCCAGGAGTGACGATGGCGCTGGCTGCGGCGCATGTGGCCCGGCCGGTCCGGAGAGACGACTTGTGGGGGATGCGTGCCGCGTTCGCGACCAACGCGAGCATCGGCGTACGTCCGATCAGTTCCGTCGACGACCGTGAGTTCGACGTCGGGGATCCGGTGATCGCCCAACTGCGAGCGGCGTAACGCCAGGTTTCCGGTCAACGGCCGTAGGTGCGATTCTCGCGGGCGGATGCGTACGTCAGGCGAAAGTCGGTCGCGACCGGTTCATGCGGCGAAACGCTTGGTTCTGGCCGCGTGGTGAAGCCCGATAGGCTGCGGGCATGGCCCGGGTAGCGATCGTGACCGACTCGACCGCGATGCTTCCATCCGATCTCGGGGATGCCACGGAGCTGATCACATCGGTGCCGTTGCAGGTGATCGTGGATGGGACGTCGTACGACGACGGGGTGGAGGAGACGTCGCCGGAGGCGCTGCTGGCGGCGTTGGCGGCGCACAGGACGGTGACGACCTCTCGACCCTCGCCGGCGCTGCTGGGGGAGGTCTACGCGAAGCTCGCGGCCGAGGGATTCGACGAGATCGTCTCCATCCACCTGTCCGCCGAGCTGAGCGCGACGTGCGAGTCCTCGATGCTCGCTGCCCGGGAGGCTCCGGTGCCGGTCATCACCGTGGACACGCGGCAGGTCGGGCCTGGGGTCGGGTTCGCGGTGATGGCGGCCGCGGCCGTCGCGGGTCGTGGTGGGAGTGCTGCCGAGGCGCGCGAGGCCGCGCTGTCGCGGGTCGAGGCGACGCGTTCCTACTTCTACGTGGACACGCTCGAGTACCTGCGCCGTGGCGGGCGGATCGGTGCTGCCGCGGCGCTGCTCGGGACGGCGCTGGCCGTCAAGCCGCTGCTCACGATCGAGGAGGGGCGCGTCGTGCCGCACGAGCGGGTGCGTACGGCTGAGCGGGCGATCGCCCGGCTGCAGGCGCTCGGGATCGAGGCGGCCGAGGACGCCGATGCCGTCGAGGTCGTGGTCGCCCACCTGGGCAGCCCGGACCGGGCAGCGGCGATGACCGAGGGGCTGCGCGCCGAGCTGGACGGCAAGATCGACGGAGACGTACGCGTCGGGGTGCTGGGTGCGGTGCTCGGGGCCCACGTGGGGCCGGGGTGTGTGGCGGTCGTCGTGGGGCCTCAGCTCTGAATCTCGGCGCTGTTGTGGGCCGATTGCTGTCCACAGGGACGGTTGAGGACCGGGTTCTCCACAGGCGCTGAAATCGCGCTCGGAACCGTCGGCGCGGGCGCATAGTTTCGGCCGCATGCGCACCCGACCGACGACCGATCATGCCGACGCCGTCGCCCGACGGCTGGAGCAGCTGCGTGCCGAGCTCGACCCGCCGGGGGAGGCGGACGAGGGCGAGGACGACTGGCGGCCGCCGTGGTGGGACGGACCGGCTGCCACCGACACCGCGGAGCTCGATCCGTTGGTGCCGGTCCCGGGACGTCACGCGTCTCGGCGCCAGATCATGATGTCGCCCGACGCGATGCTCCCGGAGCCGTTGCGCGGGCGGGTGAGCCTCGGTCCGTGGCATCTGGTCGTGGTCTCGATGGTGCTGGTTGCCGGGTTCGCGGTGGCTTGCTGGTGGATGATCCGCGCCGATCCCGAGATGGTGCCGGCTTCCCGGGCGTCGCCGTCGGCCTCCCCGCTGGTGCCGCTACCGACCGGCTCGGCTGTGCCCGGGAGTGTCGCCGCGGTGCCGTCGGATGGGGCGTCGGCAGGGACGGTGACGGTCGACGTGGAGGGCAAGGTGCCCAAGCCCGGCATCGTCGTGCTGCCGGTCGGCTCCCGGGTGGTGGATGCCGTCGAGGCTGCCGGTGGGGCGTCCCACAAACACCTCGCGGGTCTGAATCTCGCGGCCCTGCTCAGTGACGGGCAGCAGATCGTGGTCGGGGTGCCCGTCGGGGGAGCGGGCGCTGCTGTGCCCGGCTCCGGTGGTCCGGCGGCTGGGGCGCCGCCCGGGGCGGGGGTGAGTCTCAACGCCGCCTCCATGGAGGAGCTGGAGACCCTGCCAGGGGTGGGGCCGGTGACTGCGCAGGCGATCATCGACTGGCGGACCACCAACGGCGCGTTCACCTCGGTCGACGAGCTGCTCGAGGTCGACGGGATCGGACCGAAGACCTTCGACTCCTTGGAACCGCTGGTCACGTTGTGAACGATCTGCGACTGCCACTTCTCGGGGCCGGCGCCTGGGCGGGGGCACTGGCCGGGCCGGTCGCCGTGGCCGGCGGACGATCCGGCACGGTTCTGCTGGCGCTGCTCGCCGCCGTCGTCGGCATCGGCGGGGGATGGGCGATCCGCACGCGCCGCCCGACCGTGCTGGCGCTGGTTCTGATGATCGCCGGGACCGCGATCATCGCCGGCCTGCACGCCGCCCGGGTCAGCGACAACCCGGTCGCGGATCTGGCGGAGCGAAGGGCGCAGGTGCGCGTGGTCGCCACGGTCACCAGCGACCCGAAGGAGGTGGCCGGCCAGCATGCGACCTACCAGCTCCGGCGCGCCAGCGTGCGGGAGATCAAGGGCCGCGGCGTGGTCTACCGGCTGCGTACGCCGGTGGTGCTGCTCGGTGAGGAAGAGTGGGCCGATGTCCCGTTGGGGACGACGGTCTCGACTACCGGACGCCTCGGGAAGAGCGACTCGCACGAGGAGTCCGCGTTGCTCATCGCCGGTCAACCACGGGTCGTCGCCGGGCCGGGGATCTGGTGGCGGGCCTCTGACGCGTTGCGTGGCTCGATCCGAGACGCGGTGGCACATCGGCCGCCCGACCAGGCCGCGCTGGTCCCGGCCCTGGTCGACGGTGACGACACCGGTCTCTCCGACGATCTCGCCGATGACTTCCGCACCTCCGGACTCACCCACCTGCTCGCGGTCTCGGGCACCAACCTGACCCTCGTGGTCGGGTTCCTCCTGATCGTCGCCCGCTGGGCGGGGGTGCGGGGGAGAGGTCTGTACGCCGTCGGCGTGCTCGGCATCCTCGGCTTCGTCGTGCTCGCGCGCACCGAGCCGAGCGTGGTGCGTGCCGCTGCGATGGGAGCGGTCGGGCTTTTGGCGATGACGCACAACGGACGCCGACGAGCGCTGCGCGGACTCGGTGCCGCGGTGATCGGGCTCCTGCTGATCGACCCGGGGCTGGCGACGTCGGTCGGGTTCACCCTCTCGGTGCTGGCCACCGCCGGCATCCTGCTCTTCGGTCCGCCATGGCGTGATGCGCTGCGACGGTGGATGCCGCAGTGGTGTGCGGAGGCGATCTCGGTCCCGGCCGCGGCCCAGCTGGCGTGCACGCCGGTGGTGGCCGCCATCTCCGGCCAGGTCAGCCTGGTCGCGGTGCTCGCCAACCTGCTCGTCGAGCCCGCGGTCGCACCCGCGACGGTGCTCGGCCTGCTGGGAGGTGTGCTCGGACTGGTGTGGGATCCGCTCGGGATGGTCGCGGGCACGGTCGCGACCTGGTGCGTCGCCTGGATCATCGCCGTCGCCCGCTTCGGCGCCGGGCTGCCGAGTGCCGAGGTCGGCTGGGCGACCGGGCCGCTCGCCCTGGCTGTGCTGGTGGTCGTCTGCGCCGCGATCGCTTTCCTGGCGCCACGAATCCTGCGGCATCCGGTCACCGGAGTGGCCGGATGTCTCGTGCTGCTGGCCGTCGCGCTGGTGCGGCTGCCGAGCCCGGGCTGGCCACCGGCGGGGTGGGTCTTGGTGATGTGCGACGTCGGGCAGGGAGACGCGCTGGCGGTGCGTACGGGGCCGGGGAGCGCGGTCGTCGTCGATGCCGGCCCCGACCCGGACCTCGTCGACGACTGCCTCGACCGACTCGAGGTCGTCGACGTCCCGCTCGCGGTGATCACCCACTTCCACGCCGACCACGTCAACGGCGTCGAGGGTGTCTTCGCGGGACGCCGGGTCGGCGAGCTGTGGACCTCGCGCCTGCAGGACCCGCCCGCGGGCGTGCGGGTCCTCGGCGAGACCGCCGGCGCGGCCGGCGTGGTGCCGGTCCCGGCTCCCTACGGAGCCACGGTGACCATCGGTGAGGCGCGGATCCAGGTGCTCTGGCCGATGGCCGACTCTGACACCCGTGGTCCGGGGGACGGCTCCACCGCCAACGACGCGAGCGTCGTCCTCCTCGTCGAGTCCCACGGTCTGCGCCTGTTGCTGACCGGCGACATCGAGCCGGAGGGGCAGGACCAGCTCTCCGACGATCTGGCCGAGCTCGACATCGACGTGCTCAAGGTGCCCCACCACGGCTCGCGCTACCAGGACCTCGACTGGCTGCGTACGCTGCGGGCGCACGTGGCGCTCACCTCGGTCGGTGCCGGCAACGACTACGGTCACCCCGCCACGGCCACGGTCCACGGGCTCGAGGGGAGCGGCACCGAGGTCTACCGCACCGACCGCGACGGCTCGGTCGCGGTCGTCGAGTCGGGAGGGGAGGCCGCCGTGGTGACACGATGAGTGTCGGTGCCGTGTGGGAGGGTTTGACCATGGCACGCACCGCCTCCGCCCCGAGCCCCACCGGAAACCTGTCGGCCGCCGATGTCCTGGGCCGGGTGACGCTGGTGACCGGCAAGGAGGAGTTCCTCGGGGAGCGTACGGTCGCGGCGGCGAAGGCCGCGGTGAAGGGCTATGACGCCGAGGCGGAGGTCTCCGAGGCGACCGCCGCCGATCTGACTCTGGCCACGCTCGGTGAGCTGAGCGCCCCGTCGCTCTTCTCGAGCATCCGCTGCGTCGTGGTGCGCAATCTGGAGAACCTGCCCGACGAGTCTGTTGCAGGTCTGGTGGACTACGCCGGTATGCCGTCGGAGGAGGTCGCGCTCGTCCTGGTCCATGGAGGAGGGCAGAAGGGCAGCGGCACGCTCGCCAAGCTTCGCAAGCTCCCGAAGGTGACCGAGCACAAGTCCGTCGAGCTGAAGGCGCGTGAGTTCGGCAGCTTCGTGAAGGCCGAGATGCGACTCCACGGAGCGACCCTCGACGAGGAGGGTGCCGAGTTCCTGATCCAGGCGGTCGGCCAGGACCTCCGGGCCCTGGCAGCGGCGGCGAGCCAGCTCGCCGGCGACAACGAGGCGAAGCGACTCGGGCTGGAGCACGTGAAGCAATACTTCGGAGGCCGCGCCGAGGTGAAGAACTATGTGATCGCCGACGCGATCATCTCCGGCGACCGGGTCAAGGCTCTCGAGGAGATCCGCTGGGCCCTCGACACCGGCTCCTCCCCGGTGTACGTCCTCTCGGCCGTGGCCGGTCAGCTCCGCACCGTCGCCAACCACGTCGCCGGCATCCGCGACAGCGGCACCCCGCCCTGGAAGCAGAAGTCCGTCGCCGGCCTCGCCCGCGGCTGGTCACGCGAGGCCATCGGCGAGGCGCTCCGCTCGGTCGCCCGAGCCGACGCCGACCTCAAGGGCGCCGCCAGCGACCCTGCGTACACGCTCGAGCGCCTCGTCCTCACCATCGCTGCCCTCCGGCAGCGCTGACCACAACCACGCCGAGACTGCACTTCTGGGGGCCGAAACTGCACTTGTGGCGGACGAGACTCGAGTTTCGTCCGCCACAACTGCCGACTCGGCCGCCACAACTGCCGACTCGGCCGCCACAACTGCCGACTCGGCCGCCACAACTGCCGACTCGGCCGCTACGACTGCCGACTCGGCCGACGCGGGAGACGTCTCGGCAAATGCGAAAGCCCCCGCCACGCAGGACGGGGGCTTCGGGGTGGCTTACCTCAGAGGGAGGCAGCCTTCTTGGCGATCGCCGACTTGCGGTTGGCGGCCTGGTTCTTGTGGATGACGCCCTTGGAGACGGCCTTGTCGAGCTTCTTGGTGGCGACCTTGGCAGTCTCGACCGCAGCGTCCTTCTCGCCGGCCGCGGCGGCGGCGTGGAACTTGCGGATGACGGTCTTGAGCTCGCTCTTGACGGCCTTGTTGCGCTCGTGCGCCTTCTCGTTCTGCTTGTTGCGCTTGATCTGCGACTTGATGTTCGCCATGGGTTAAATGATCTCCAGTGCTTCGACGTGTGGTGGTGCGAGCTCTCAATCCGGCCCCTCGGGGAAAGTGAGAGGGGAGAGGCCTACGCGAACACGCTTGCGGTCAAGATTACAGACACGCGTCGTGTGGCCTCAAATCGCCGTACCCTCCGTTGCTACTCGGGGGTAGGATGTGGTGATCTCGGTCACGAGATTTCCGAGCGGGGCCCCTGTTGCGACGCGACTCGAGCGTCTAAGGTCCCCCGCGCGGCGCCTCTCGTGCACACCGCCCATTGCCACCCCCACGCAAATACTGCAGGCCAGGAGAATCATGCCGACCCAGTCCGCGATCGATCTTGCATTTCTCGACGAGATGCCGGCGAACTTCGCCCTTCATTTCCTCAACCGCGTCAAGGCGACCCCTGACGCGGAGGCGTTCCGCTATCCCGTGGTCGGCTCGACGACCGAGGCAGGCGGGGAGGAGTGGAAGTCGCTGACCTGGAAGGAGGCCAGCGACCAGGCCAGCCGCCTCGCCGCGGGCCTCGTGTCGCTCGGTCTCGAGCTCGAGCAGCGGGTCGGCATCGCCTCGACCACCCGTTACGAGTGGATCATCGCCGACCTCGCGGTGATGCTCGCCGGCGGCGCCACCACGACGGTCTACCCGACGACCAACGTCGACGACACCGCCTACATCCTCGGCGACGCCGAGTGCCGCTTCGTCTTCGCCGAGGACGACAGCCAGCTCGCCAAGATCGCCGAGCGTGCCGCCGACCTGCCCGAGATCGTCAAGGTCATCACCTTCGACGGCGAGACCGACGGCGACCGGGTCATCGGCCTGGACGACCTGGCGGCCATCGGTGACAAGTACCTCGCCGACCACCCGGACGTGATCGAGGAGACCGCAGCCAAGATCACCCCGGACCACCTGGCCACCCTGGTCTACACCTCCGGCACCACCGGCCGCCCGAAGGGCGTCCGCCTGCTCCACCGCGCTTGGGTCTACGAGGGCGAGGCCATCCGGGTCCAGGGCGGCGTCCTCGGTCCCGACGACCTGCAGTTCCTGTGGCTGCCGATGTCGCACGTCTTCGGCAAGGTGCTGCTCTCGATCCAGATCGCCTGCGGCTTCCCGACCGCGATCGACGGCCGGATGGACAAGATCGTCGACAACCTGGCGATCGTGAAGCCGACCTTCATGGGCGCCGCCCCGCGCATCTTCGAGAAGGTCCACGCCAAGATCACGATGATGGTCGAGAACGACGGCGGCGTGAAGAAGAAGCTCTTCGACGCGGCCTTCGCCAACGGCATCGCGCGCGACCGACTGCTGCGCGAGGGCAAGTCCGTGCCGGCCGGCATGGCGCTCAAGCACGCCGTGCTCGACAAGCTCGTGCTCAGCAAGGTCCGTGACCGCTTCGGTGGCCGCGTACGTTTCTTCATCTCCGGCTCCGCGCCGCTCAACCGCGACATCGCCGAGTGGTTCCGGGCCGCGGGGATCCTCATCATGGAGGGCTACGGCTCGACCGAGAACGCCGCGGGTGCGTCCGTCGGCACCCTGCAGGAGAACAAGCTCGGCACGGTCGGCAAGGCGTTCCCTGGCAGCGAGGTGAAGATCGGCGAGAACGACGAGCTGCTCATCCGCGGCCCGCACGTGATGCCGGGCTACCACAACCTGCCCGAGGAGACCGCCAAGGCGCTCGACGCCGAGGGCTGGTACCACACCGGTGACAAGGCCTCGATCGATGAGGAGGGCTACATCACCATCACCGGCCGGATCAAGGAGCTGTTCAAGACCTCGGGCGGGAAGTACGTCGCACCGCCGGCGATCGAGTCGAAGTTCGCCGCGCTGTGCCCCTACACCAGCCAGTTCCTCGTCTTCGGTGCCAACCGCAACTTCGTCAGCGCGCTGATCGCCCTCGACCCCGAGTCGATCACCGCCTGGGGTGCCGCCAACGGGCTGGAGGGGAAGACCTACGAGGAGATCGTCACCTCGCCGCAGGTGCGTGAGCTGATCGGCGGCTACGTCGATGAGCTCAACGCCGGCCTCAACCGCTGGGAGACCATCAAGAAGTGGGAGATCCTCGAGCACGACCTGACCGTCGAGCGCGGTGAGCTGACCCCGTCGCTCAAGGTGAAGCGCAACGTCGTCGAGGAGCGGGAGAAGGAGCGCATCGACGCGTTCTACGCCGGCTCCTGACCCCACCCCCGGCGCTCGCTCAGCCAGTCCAGACACACCTCGCCCTGCCACCGCTGCATCCTGCGGAGGTGGGGCGAGGTCGTCTTCACCGGCTGGTCGGCGGCCGCCAGGAAGTAGCCGGCGAAGAGCGCGAGGACCGAGTCGATGGCCTCCGGTTCCGCCTTGGACAGCAAGGGATGCGCGGCCAGGAACGACTCGGCGTCGAGGCCGTCGCCGCGCGGTCCGACCAGCAGCAGGAGCGAGTCGATCCAGTCGGCGCCGAGCACCGGCCAGGTCCAGTCGACCAGCAGCACACCACCGTCGGGGCGGATCAGGATGGTGTCGTCGCGTACGTCCAGGTGGACCAGCGTCTCGCCGGCGGTGTGCGCGGCGAAGCCTGCCGCGAGCGAGGCCGCGCGGTCGGCGTGCGGGTAGCCGGCGACCCGGTCCCACAAGCCCGGGTAGGCGGCGTGCTCCTCAGCGAACGTCGGCCAGCCGATGCCCGGAGCCGGGGTGAGCGCGGCGGCGGTCTCCACCAGCGCCCCCGACACGACCTCCAGGTCCGAGGACGTCCACGGCCGCGACGGCAGCCGCGACTCGACGTACTCGAAGGCCAGGACCACCCACTCACCGTCGTCGAACCATCTCAGCTTCGGGCTCGGCACCCAGCCGGCGAGCTTCTTCAGCTTCGCCGCCTCCTCGCGGTGGAGCGCCGCGGAGTCACGCTGTGCTTTCGCGGAGGCGGCCTTCACGAAGTGCTGGGAGCCGTCTTGGCAGGTCAGTACCGAGGCGAACCCCGGGGTGAAGCCCGCCCCGTGCGACTCCGCCGAGACCACCGGACCACCACCGAGCCGCTTCTCGATCGATGACCGCAGGAACGGAGGAAGGTGGGTCCACTCCAGCCGGCGGGCGGTCTGTCCGTGCGGGATGTTCGTCGGGATCGCGCTCACCCCGACATCCTGGTGTACGCCGACCAGGATGCGCCAGCGGCGCGCTACTCGGGCATCGGCGGCTGGTCGAACGTCCCCGCGGGCTTCCCGGTGGCGACGTCCCAGGCGGCGATGCCTTCCTCGGCCGAGGCGGTGTAGAGGGTCTTCCCGTCGGGACTGAAGATCACGCTCGAGGTCATCGCCGGTGCCTGTGCGACCTCGCGGGCCCCGCCCGAGCCGCCCAGAGCGACTGGTGCCCACAGCATCAGTCGGACGTCGCCGGGGTCGGCGGTGGCGGCCAGCGAGCGGGAGTCGGGCGAGAACGCGATGGCCGTGGCCGACTGACCCGGAAGCGACTCGACGGCCTCGAACGTCCTGGCGTCCCAGATCGTGGGGTAGCCCTCGGTGGTGACCCCGGCGATCCAGCGCCCGTCGGGGCTCCAGACCGGGGCGGCACCGCGCGCGGCCGCGAGGGTGTCCACCTCGTCGCCCGAGTCGGCCTCGAGGATCGAGACGCCCTCGCCGGAGGCGACCGCCACCAGCGTGCCGTCCGGGTTGAACGAGATCGACCCGATCCCGTTCTCGAGGTCGGCGCTCGCCACCTCCTCGCCGTCCTCGACCGACCAGACGACCAGGTCGCCCTCGAGCCCGGCACCGGCCACGAGCTCGCCGTCGGGGCTGAACGCGATCTCGCCGACCGGGCTCGCGTCGGTGACCTTCGGGTTCGGCAGGCCCACGAGCCGCTGGACCTCCTCGTCGCTGTCCACCTCGACCAGTGCGATGTCCGAGCAGCCGATCTTCCGCGCCACCAGCGTGAGATCGGGGCTGATGGCGCCGTAGCCGGTCTCGGAGATCGGTTCGTACGCACCGCCGCCGGCGTTCCAACGACAGGTGCCGTCGGTGCAGCTGGCCACGACGTACGTCCCGTCGGCGCCGGCCGTCAGCGAGTCGGCCACCAGCCGCGAGGGCACCACCCCGACGGCCAGGCTGATCGAGTCACCGGCCGTCCCCAGTGCCGAGATGTCGCAGCCGTCCCGGTCGGGGTCGCTTGCGCACCCGGCCAGGAGCGCGGCGGCGAGCCCGCCGACGAGCGGGATACTGAGGGCGTACGTTCGGGGTTTCATCGGTCCTTCCCGAGGATGTCAGGCGAGCGTCTGTCAGGCGAACGAGGACACGTCGAAGTAGGCGACGGTGCCGTCGGTGCAGGTGAGGCGGTCGAGTCGACGGCCGCCGGTCTCGACGAGGTCCTGGCGGTCGCGGACCTTGTCGAGGGCTCGGAGCATGTCGTATTCGTCGTTGATACGCAGCACCGACCACGGATGTTGCTCGCTGCCGTCGCCGGTGGAGCGGATGCTGCGCAGCGCCGCCCGGGCGATCTGCCGCTCCCGCGCAGCGGCCCGCTCCTCGCCGGAGCCCGCCAGCGCGGTCGCCATCCGCAGATGTGCCGAGGGGCTGAAGATCGCCCCCGGCATGACCCGCTGCAGCGCGGTCGTCGCCTCGGCGTAGGCGCCGTCGGCGAGCAGCCGGTCGACGTCGTCGAGGTCGAGGTCGGGGGTGAAGCCGGCGGCGCCGCGCACGGCACGCCGAAGCGGCCCGAGGGTCTCGGGGCCGGGGGCGTCGAGGTAGGCGGTGACCAGGTCGGCGTACGTCGTCATCGCGACTCCTCCAGCAGCCGGTTGAACTCCTCCTCGGTGAGGTTGTTCAGGTAGTCGCGGCCGGAGTTGCGGGCGTCGACCTCGACCGGCTGGTTGTAGTACTCGTCGAACGTGGCGCCGTTGTCGGTGCTCTTGTAGTCGTCGAAGTTGTCCTCCCACTCCTCGGCCTGCTGCTCGGTGATCCCGTCGGCCTTGTGCTCGTCGAAGGGGTCGTCCTCCCACCAGAACTGCCAGTCGTTCATGTCGTCGATGGCCTCGTGCTGGCGACCGTGGCGGACCTCGTGGGCGACGGTGTTGATCAGCTGGCCGGGATCGTCGAGCACGTTGGGGTTGAGCGCCATCGTGGGCTCTTCGTCGCTCCAGTAGCCGTAGGTGATGCTGCCGTCGTCCCAGGTGTCGTTGCCCAGATCCGACCAGTCGATGGTGGGCATGTCGACGCCGCTCTCCTCGGCGATCTTCCTGGTCATCTCCTCGAGGACGGCCTTGCGCTCCTCGATCGTGAGCGTCTCCCACTTCTCCGCGATCGCCGGGTCGATGTTGCCGTACTCGTCGCCCTCCTCGTCGATCCCGGTCGGCAGGCCGCGGGCGAGGATCGCGTCGACACCGACCGCCTTGGCCAGCGCCTTCTCGATCTCGTCGGCGAGCTCCTCGGCGATGTTCTGGCGGCTGTTGCCCCACTCCTCGGCCTCGAACCGGCTCTTGAAGGTCGGTGGGGTGGCGGTGCTGGTCACCGAGCCGTCGTCGCCGACGGTGAACTCGTTCGTCTTGGCCCGGTCCAGGATCCCCTGCACGAGACGCTCGATCACCTCGACCTCGCCCTCGGCGGTGTAGAGGGCCTTCTGCATCTCCTGCTTGCCGGTGATGTGGCTGGTGAGATCCTTGACGAGGCTGTCGCGGTGGCCACGAGCGGCGTCGGCGGCGGTGCCGGTCCAGGACTTGGGTACGCCGTTGGCCTCGAGCTCGTCGCGGCTGGTCTCCAGCTTGCGGAGGTCTGCCTTGAGCCCGTCGCCGGCGTCGCCCAGGGGCGCCGCCTTCCAGGTCTTGACCTGGCCGAACGTGATCGCCATCAGACGAGCGCGGTCGCGTCGAAGTGGGCGAGGGTCCCGTCGGTGCAGGTATGGCGGTCGATCCGCCGTCCGTCGGCCTCCACGAGATCCTGGCGCCCGGGCACCTTGCCGAGGGCGCGGAGCAGGTCGTACTCGTCGTTGATCCGCAGCACCGTCCAGGGGTGCTCCGCGCTACCGTCGCCGCTCGCCCGGATGCTCCGCAGGGCGGCGCTGGCCACCTGCCGCTCGCGGGCGGCGGAGCGTTCCTCGCCGGAGCGCTCCAGCGCGGTCGCCAGGCGCAGATGGGCCGAGGGGCTGAAGATCGCCCCGGGCATCAGAGCGCGCAGCGCGGTCGCCGCCTCGGCGTAGGCGCCGTCGGCGAGCAGCCTGTCGATCGGGGCCAGGTCGAGATCGACGGTGAAGTTGGCGGAGTTGCGGACCGCGCGGCGCAGGGGCGCCAGCGTCTCGGGGCCGGGGTCGTGGAGGTAGGCGGTGACCAGATCGGCGTACGTCGTCATTTCGACTCCTTCAGGAGGCGGTCGAGCTCAGCGGGCGTCAGGTTGTCGAGATATTCGCGGCCGGACTTGCGCGCATCGGCCTCGACGGGCTGGTTGTAGTAGGCATCGAAGTCCTGGTCGGAGGGCTTGTAGTCGTCGAAGTTGTCCTCCCACTCCTCGGCCTGCTCCTCGGTGATGCCGTCCTCCTCATGCATGGCGAAGGGGTCGTCCTCCCACCAGAACTGGAAGTCGTTGTTGTCCCTGATCGCCTCGTGCTGGCGCGCGTGGCGCAGCTCGTGGGCCACGGTGTGCAGGATGTCGGGGTTGTCGAGGTTGTTCGGGTTGAGGCGTACGGTGCGCTCACCCTCGCTCCAGGAGCCGTTGGTGCTGCCGAGCGAGCCGTCCCAGATGATGTCGTCGACCTCGAGCCCGTACTCGTCGGCCAGCTCCTTGATCTTCTGGTCGATGATCGCCCGCTTCTCGTCATCGGTGAGCTGGGCCCACCGCTCGGCGGTCTCGGGGGAAGCCATCCCGCGCTGGTCGCGGGTCTGGTCGAGACCTTGGTCGGTGCCGGTCGGGATGCCGTCGATGAGGAGCTGGTCCACGCCGGCTGCCTTGGCGAGGGCGTCGGTGATGTCGTCGGCGAGCTCCTGGGCGATGTTCTGGCGGCTGTTGCCCCACTCCTCGGCCTCGAACCGGCTCTTGAAGGTGGGCGGCGTGGCGGTGCTGGTCACCGAGCCGTCGTCGCCGACGGTGAACTCGTTCGTCTTGGCCCGGTCCAGGATCCCCTGCACGAGACGCTCGATGGCCTCGACCTCGGGCTCGGCGGCGTAGAGCGCCTTCTGCATCTGCTGCTTGCCGGTGATGTGGGTGCTCAGCTGGGCCACGATCGTGTCACGGTGGCCGCGCGCCGCGTCGGCGGCGGTGCCGGTCCAGGACTTGGGTACGCCGTTGGCCTCGAGCTCGTCGCGGCTGGTCTCCAGCTTGCGGAGGTCTGCCTTGAGCCCGTCGCCGGCGTCGCCCAGGGGCGCCGCCTTCCAGGTCTTGACCTGGCCGAACGTGATCGCCATCAGTTCGGGCCCATGACCTTTCCGCCCTTCTCACCGGCGGCCTTGTCGGCGGCCTCGAACTCGTTGAGCGCCTTCTGCATCTCGACGGCGAGCTTCTGGGAGCTGTCCGCCGCGGCCTTGGTCTCGTCGGTCCAGCGGGTGCCGAGCTCGGACATGTAGCCGACCGACTCCGCCCCGGGAACCGCTGCGCCAGCCTTGCTCAGATAGCCGGCGGAGTCGGCTTTGCGTACGGCGCTCTCGGCGTCGGTGGCGATGCCGATGGATGTCTTCATGTCCTTGGGGACGACATGAATTTCGCTCATGGTCTGCTGGTCCTCCTGGGCCCGAACGGGAGACGGCCAGGGCGTGTCTTCACAACAGACACGCCCTGGCCCGCAGACACTAACGGAAACTCGGGTCCAGCGTCTTCGTAAAAAGAGCACCGCCGTCGACGTCGCGGAGGGTGACGGTGAGCTGCTGCGTACGTCCGTCGATCTCGACCTCGCCGAAGAACTGGAAGCCGTCGGCGGGTGAGGTGTTGGCGGCCGGGGGAGCGGCCACGAACTCGGCGGCCGGACCGAAGGTCGGATCCAGCTTGTTGGGGCCGAAGGCGCCGGCGTTGAGCGGGCCGGAGACGAACTCCCAGAACGGGTCGAAGTCCTGGTAGGCGGCACGGTCGGGGTGGTAGGAGTGCGCGGCCGTGTAGTGGACGTCGGCGGTCAGCCAGACGTGGTTGCGGATGCCGAGGCGCTTGAGCCCGGTGAGCACCTTCGCGATGTCGAGCTCGCGCCCCAGCGGGGCACCGCCGTCGCCCTGGGAGATGCCCTCCTGCAGCGGGCCGTCGGGGACGACCAGGCCGATCGGCAGGTCGGCGGCGATGACCTTCCAGGTGGCGCGGGAGGCGGCCAGCTCGCGCAGCAGCCATGCGGTCTGGCGCTCGCCGAGCACGCCACCGTCGGCGGTCGGCTCCGCGTTGGTCGTGTTGGCGTCCTTGTGGGTGCGCATGTCGAGGACGAAGAGGTCCATCAGCGGGCCGTAGGAGAGCTTGCGGTAGATCCGGCCGTCCGGGTCGGGGGAGGCGTCGCCGACCGGGATGTACTCGTGGAAGGCCTGCTTCGCGCGGGCCGCCAGCACGTCCACGCGACGCTCGGTGTAGCGGCCGTCGTCGGGGAGGATCTCGCCCGGGTACCAGTTGTTGGTGACCTCGTGGTCGTCCCACTGCGCCACGATCGGCGTCCGGGCGAGGAAGGCGCGCCAGTTGTCGGCCAGCAGGTTGTAGGCGTACTGACCGCGGAACTCGGCCAGCGTCTCGGCGACCTTCTGCTTCTCCTCGGTGACGATGTTGTTCCAGACCCGCCCGTCGGGGAGGGTCACGGTCGAGGTGAGCGGGCCGTCGGCGTAGACGTTGTCGCCCGAGCTCAGGAAGAAGTCGGCCTCGCGCGCCGCCATCGCCGGGGCGATCCGGAAGCCGCCGAAGTCGGGGTTGGCTCCCCAGCCCTGGCCGGCGATGTCGCCGGACCACAGGAACCGGATGTCCTGGCGCTTGCTCGGTGCCGTACGCAGCCGGCCGATCTCCCAGGCGCTGCCGCGCCGCGGGTCGTCGGGGTCGACGGCGCGGACCCGGTAGAAGTAGTCGCGCCCCGCCTCCAGGCCGTCGACCTTCAGTTCGCCGGTGAAGTCGCTCTTCGCGGTCACCACGGGACCGCCGACCGGGCGCGCCCGGCGGAACGACTCGTCGGTCGAGATCTCCGCGACCAGGCGCGAGGTCTTGTCCGCGCGGCTCCACAGCACCCCGCCCCGGGCACCGACGTCGCCCGACTGGACGCCGTGGGTGAGGTTCGGGCGGTTGCCGCGTACGAAATTGGCGGCGCCGAAGGCGGGTGCGGAGGTGGGGACGGCGCGGGCGGCGTGCGCGGCTGCGGCGGTCGTGGGGACGACGAGTCCGGCACCGGCGGCGGCACCGAGGCCGAGGACGGAGCGGCGGTTGAGTGGGGTCATGAGCCAAACCTGCCGATGCCCGCGGAACTGCCGGTGAGTTCCGCGGGTCATGTCGGTGAACACGTACGCCCATCAGGGGTGCCTCGTTGGGATACGGCTGGCATCATCTGCGGTGATGTGGGCATGGAAGAAGACGTACGCTGCCGCGCTGCTGCTCCTGGTGGCGCCGGCGTTGTTCGGCTGCGCCGCCGAGCCGCGGGCCGAGGCGGAGTCGGCTTCGCCATCGGCCCCCGCGGAGCCTGAGACCGAGACGCCGGCCAGCCCGGCGCCGCGCGCGCCGGAGTCGCTCGACATCCCGTCCGTCGCACCCGCTCAGGACCGCGGGATCGTCGAGGGCGGTGATCTGAGCTGGCCGCAGTGTCCCGAGGGGATGGGCATCAAGGAGCGCCGGACGCTGGGCCTGCCGATGCCGCTCGAGTCGGCGGAGTACGTGATCATCGGGCTCACCAACGGCCCGGCGTTCACCCCCAACCCGTGCCTGGCCTCGCAGGCCGAGTGGGCCAAGACGAACAAGGTGATGACCTCGGCCTACGCGGTCGTCTCCTATCCCACCGCCGACACCCTCCGCGAGCGGGGCGAGGAGGGCCCTGGTGACCCGGAGACGAAGATCGGCCGGCTGACGAACGTGGGCTACCAGCAGGCTCGGTGGAACCTCGACCAGATGAAGCGTGCCGGGCTGGAGTCTCCCTCGGTGTGGCTCGACGTCGAGCCGGTCGCGGTGTGGGAGTGGTCCGATGACGTCGCGGCCAACCAGGCCGTCGTCCAGGGTGCCGTGGCCGGCTACCGAGACGCCGGGAAGCGGGTCGGGGTCTACTCGATCGAGGGGCTGTGGACACCGATCGTCGGAGACCTCCAGCTGCAGCTGCCCGAATGGCGCCCGGCGGGCGAGACGTCGCGGGCCGCGGCGCTCGAGCGCTGCGACGGCGAGTGGATGTTCCAGGGTGGTGCCGCGGTGATGGTGCAGTGGCTCGAGGACGGTCGCGACCGCAACGTGACCTGCCCGGGCGAGTCGGTGCAGCTGCCGCTTTGGTTCCATCAGCACTGAGCGTGGGAGGATGGCCCCCATCATGAGTGCTGCCCCGAAGCCCGGCTCCACGCCCCCGGCGATCATCCGCAACTTCTGCATCATCGCCCACATCGACCACGGCAAGTCGACGTTGGCCGACCGGATGCTGCAGCTGACCGGTGTGGTCGACGAGCGCGCCGCGCGGGCGCAGTACCTCGACCGCATGGACATCGAGCGCGAGCGCGGGATCACGATCAAGTCCCAGGCCGTGCGGATGCCGTGGACGGTCACCGAGGGTGAGAACGAGGGCGAGACGTACGTCCTCAACATGATCGACACCCCCGGCCACGTCGACTTCACCTACGAGGTCTCCCGGTCCCTGCAGGCCTGCGAGGCAGCGATCCTGCTCGTCGACGCGGCCCAGGGCATCGAGGCGCAGACCCTGGCGAACCTCTACCTGGCGATGGGTGCCGATCTGCACATCATCCCGGTCCTCAACAAGATCGACCTGCCCTCGGCGAACGTCGAGAAGTACGCCCTGGAGCTGGCCAACCTGGTGGGCTGCGAGCCGGAGGAGGTGCTCCAGGTGAGCGCCAAGACCGGCGTCGGCGTCGAGGACCTGCTCAACCACATCGTCTCCGAGACCCCTCCGCCGGTGGGCGACCCGGACGCACCCGCGCGGGCACTGATCTTCGACTCGGTCTACGACACCTACCGCGGAGTCGTGACCTACGTCCGGGTCTTCGACGGCTCGCTGAAGCACCGCGACAAGATCAAGATGATGTCGACCGGCGCCGTCCACGAGATGCTCGAGCTCGGCGTCATCTCCCCGGAGCCGGTGAAAGCCGACCACATCGGCGTGGGCGAGACCGGCTACCTGATCACCGGCGTGAAGGACGTGCGCCAGTCGCGCGTCGGTGACACCGTCACCAACAACGGCCGGCCCGCCGAGGAGATGCTCGGTGGCTACTCCCACCCCAACCCGATGGTGTTCGCCGGGCTCTACCCGATCGACGGCGACCAGTACCCGGACCTCCGCGAGGCGCTCGACAAGCTCCAGCTCAACGATGCTGCGCTGACGTACGAGCCGGAGACCTCCGGCGCTCTCGGCTTCGGCTTCCGCTGCGGCTTCCTCGGCCTGCTCCACATGGAGATCACTCGCGACCGGCTCGAGCGCGAGTTCAACCTCGACCTGATCTCGACCGCCCCCAACGTGGTCTACGACGTGGTCATGGAGGACGGCACCGAGCACATCGTGACCAACCCCTCGGAGTTCCCCGAGGGCAAGATCAACGAGGTCCGCGAGCCTGTCGTCAACGCCACCATCCTGGCGCCGTCCGACTACATCGGCACGATCATGGAGCTGTGCCAGAACAAGCGCGGCACCCTGCAGGGGATGGACTACCTCTCCGAGGACCGCGTCGAGATGCGCTACGTCCTGCCGATGGGCGAGATCGCCTTCGACTTCTTCGACCAGCTGAAGTCGAAGACCAAGGGGTACGCCTCGCTCAACTACGAGTTCTCCGGCGACCAGGCCGCCGACCTGGTCAAGGTCGACATCCTGCTCCAGGGCGAGCCCGTCGACGCCTTCTCCGCCATCGTCCACCGCGACGCCGCCTACAACTACGGCGTCATGATGGCCGGCAAGCTCAAGGAGCTCATCCCTCGGCAGCAGTTCGAGGTGCCCATCCAGGCCGCCATCGGCGCCCGTGTCATCGCTCGTGAGAACATCCGCGCCATCCGCAAGGACGTCCTCGCCAAGTGCTACGGCGGTGACATCTCGCGTAAGCGCAAGCTGCTCGAGAAGCAGAAGGAGGGCAAGAAGCGGATGAAGATGGTCGGTCGCGTCGAGGTCCCTCAGGAGGCCTTCGTCGCTGCGCTCTCCACTACTCAGACTTCCGGCGACAAGAAGTAGCTTCGCTGCTTGTCGAGACCACCCTTGAGGAAACCTCGCTTAGGTACTGTTTCTTCGTTTCAGGGTTCGCCGCCGACCCTTGCTTTGATTGTTTCTCGATCGGGCACCGCGTCAAGGACGGGCTTCGCCCGCCGCTTCGCGGTGGCCTTCGGCCATCCTTGACCCGGCACCCGATCGAGAAAGATTTCGCCTATATCGGGGCGGCGGCGAGGGTGTGGCGCAGCACTCACGCGTCTTGTTCGCTGACTGCTTAACTGGCTGCTGACCAGCAAAAACAGGTAGCGCGATGGTGTTCGATCGCATATAATAATCACTATGTACGAGACCATCGACCGCCTCCTCGACGGACCACCTCTGGGTGCGTCCGAGGGTGAGCTGGTCGACTGGATCTCTCGCCTCGAAGCGGTGAAGTGTCGCGCGGAGGCGGTGCAGGCAGAAGCAGCGGTACGTCTCGAGGAAGCCGCCCGCGCACGGCAATCAGCCGCGGGGGTTCCTGCCCGCAAGCTGGGCGAAGGGGTCGCCTCTCAGGTCGCGCTCGCCCGGCGGGTCTCTCCGGCTCGAGGTGTGAAGTTGCTCGGACTGGCGAAGATCCTTCTGGCCGAGATGCCGCACACCTTCGCGTTGATGAAGGCCGGGTTGTTCTCGCAGTGGCAGGCCACCATCCTGGCCCGCGAGACCGCGTGCCTGTCGTTGGAGGACAGGCGGGTCATCGACCACGAACTCTGCGCCACCGGGCCAGACGGTAAACCTGCCCGGGCGGTCGCGATGGGACTACGCCAGCTCGAGAACGCCGCCAAGAAACTCGCCATCACCCTCGACCAGGCCTCCGTCGTCGCCCGCGCCGCCAACGCCGCGAAAGACCGGCGAGTCAGTCTGCGGCCGGCACCGGACACGATGACCTGGCTCGGCGCCCTGCTCCCGGTCAAGGACGGCGTCGCGGTCTTCGCAGCATTGGACCAGGCCGCCAACGCCGCCCGCGTCGCCGGAGATCAACGCAGCCGGGGTCAGGTCATGGCCGACACCTCGTCGACCGCGTCACCGGCCGCAGCACCGCCGAGGCCAAGCGCCGGATCGAGGTCAAGATCGTCATGACCGCCGACACCCTCACCAACAACGCCGACCAGCCCGCCATGGTCGAGGGCTACGGACCCGTCCCCGCCACCTGGGCCCGCGAGGCCATGGCCGACGCCGACGTCTTCATCCGCCGCCTCTTCACCGACCCCGCCGGCCAACTCGTCGCGATGGAATCACGCTCCCGCAAAGCCCCCGACGGACTCGCGGAGTTCATCACCACCCGCGACGGTGGGATCTGCAGGACCGTCGGCTGTGACGCCCCGATCCGCAACATCGACCACATCCAACGCCACACCGACGGCGGCCAAACCAACGCCGAGAACCTCCAAGGGCTCTGCGAACGATGCAACCAAGCCAAAGAAGCCCTCGGATGGCAGACCAGACCCGGACCCGACGGCAGCATCACCACCATCACACCCACCGGCCACACCTACACCAGCCCACCACCCGACACCTGGCAGCCGGACCCACCACCCCTGTCCCGAGCAGAATTCACGCTGCGCAACGTACTCCTCGATCACACCCTCGCGGCCTGACTCCCGACGTCCTACTCTCGGAGGGGACAACCTTTCCCGGGGTCGAACTGGTCGTCCTTGATACGGGCGCCTCGTCGGAGGCGACGAGCGGGGAGGGGATGTGGACGCGACCCAGGTCTCGGGCAAGTGGAGCGGAGCGGGAGCTGCGCGGGAGTTCGACGACTTCGTCGAGGCCTGCTCCACGCGGTTGCTGCGGACCGCCTACCTGCTGACCCGCGACCGGGGGCGCGCCGAGGATCTCTTGCAGACGGCGCTGGTGAAGGCGTGGCTGTCCTGGTCGCGGATCGACGGTGACCCGGCGGCGTACGTGAGCAAGATCCTGGTCAACACCTACGTGACCTGGTGGCGCAGGTGGAGCGACGAGGACCATGCGGTGACCCATGACCTGTGGACGGCGTTGGGCAGGCTGCCGAGGAGGCAGCGGGCGGTGATCGTGCTGCGGTACGTCGAGGACCTCAGCGAGGAGGAGACGGCTCGGTTGCTCGGCTGCTCGGTCAGCACCGTGAAGCGCCAGCGGGTGAAGGCACTGGCCAAGCTGCGCCTCGATGACGCATCGGTCCAGGAGATTCAGGGGGAGGCGGCGCGATGAGCATCCAGCAGCTTCAGGACACGTTGCGCGCGCATGCCGATGCCGTCCAGGACACCGAGGTCGTCGGCCGGGGCGCGGCGGTCCGGCGACGTGCGGCCAGGGTCCGGGTCCGCCGTGCGCTGGTCGCGGCGGCCGTGGTGACGATCGTGCTGTCGACGGCCGGGTTGGCCGCTTTGGGAGTGAACCCGTTCGACCGCACCGCGCCGGTCGTGACTCCGCCCGGCCCGACGAACGCCCTGTTCGTCGAGGCGTTCGCCGGTCGCACACTGATCGACGCCGAGGTCGCCACCGGACGGAGCGAGATCGTGTTCACCGCCGAGGCCTCCCGCAACACCGAGTGGCGGGCCGTCTGCGAGGGCGTGGGTAGCGGGTACAACCTGCACGTCGCGATGGACGACGGAGAGCCGGAAGAGCTGCCGTGCGACGTCGAGCTGCTCTCGGGCCGCTGGATCGCCTACCAGTTCGGGCCGGAGTATCCGCCGGAGGGCGAGCACACGCTCCGGATCTGGCTCACCAAGGGATCCGGTGGTGAGAAGGCAGCGCCCGCTGACGGGCAGATCGGTGCCGCCGTCTACCGCATCCCCGAACCCGCGGCCACGGTCGCCGGCCACCAGGTGCAGGAGCTCGAGATGGACGGCGGGAGCGAGTTCCGCATGGTCCGTCACGACGAGTCCGCCCCGGGGTCACGGGAGCTCTTCTCGACGTACCGGGCCGGCGACATCCCTGTGGAGGTCGATTGGTACACCTCCGGATCGGCCGGCCCGAACGTACAGGTGTACGTCGACGGACGCCTGGAGACCAGTCTGCCGCTCGGCGAGGGAGGGCCGGGCCTCGTCCTGGCCGCGGGGAAGGTGCACACCGTGAGGCTGCAGATCCTCGGCGACGTACCGCCCGACGGCCTGCTCGGTCTGGTCTGGCGCGAGCAGAGATGAACCGAGCCGTTCTCCCCACGTCCTGGACGGTGGTCCCGACCTCGGGGGCTTTCGGCTCTCCCGGATGCCAGAGCGTCCGGAAAGCCTGGGTGGGTGAGCCAGAGCCTCCCCGCACACCTCCGTTTGTCGTCACCCGACTCGTCGGTGGGCACCCGCATCGATCTCGACGACCTCGCGAAGCGGTACGTCGTCGGCGAGTCGACGGTCACCGCCCTCTCCGGGGTGAACCTCCACGTCGACGAGAATGCGTTCGTGGTGGTCCTCGGGCCATCGGGGAGCGGCAAGACGACGTTGCTGAACATGATCGGGCTTCTCGACAGTCCCACCGAGGGCAGGGTCGCCCTCAACGGCCGGGACGTGTCCGGCGCGTCGCGGCGTGACCGGTTCGCTCTGCGGCGGCAGACCGTGAGCTTCGTCTTCCAGACCTTCAATCTGTTTCCAGGGCTGACCGCGGCGGAGAACGTCCAGTTCGGTGCCGACGTCGCCGGCCGTCCCGGCGCCATGGAGGTGGCCCAGGAGATGCTCGAACGGGTCGGCCTCGCCGACCGGACGGACCACTTCCCGCACCAGCTCTCGGGCGGGGAGCAGCAACGCGTCGCGATCGCCCGGGCGCTCGCCACCGACAACCCGATCCTCCTCGCCGACGAGCCGACCGGCGAGCTCGACTTCCGTACGGGCGTGCAGATCCTGGAGCTGCTCCAGCAGCAGGCCGAGTCCGGCAAGACGGTGCTCGTGGTGACCCACAACCGCGAGATCTCGAAGGTGGGCGACCGCGTCATCGAGCTGTCCAGCGGGCGCATCGTGAGCGACGGGCCACCCGTCGGGGGAAAGAGTCGCACAGAGAACGTGCGTTGGTAGCCGCCATGAGCACCTGGTCCGTTCGACTCTGGGTCCGCTGGTCGTGGCGCGACCTCCGTCGGCGCTGGCTGCTGGTGACGGCCCTGGCCCTGGTGATCGCGGTGGGGTCGGGCGTGTACGCGGGCCTGGGGGCCACCAGCGCGTGGCGGCTCCAGTCCAACGATCGCAGCTACAGCAGCCTGCGGATGCACGACCTGCGCGTGGAACTCCCGGACGGCGGGTTCGTCGCCGGAGGGACCCTGGAGCGTGCGGCCGGCGGGATGGAGGATGCCTCCTCGATCGAGGCGGCGGTCGAGCGACTCGTGGTGCCGACTCTGGTGGATGCCTCGACCCCGAGCGAGGACCTGCTCGTCCCGGGCGAGGTGGTCGGCATGTCGACGGGAGCATCTCGGGTCGATGATCTCCACATCGTCCATGGCCGAGGTCTGCGTGCTGGTGATGACGCAGAGGGTGTCGCCGTGCTCGAGTCCAAGTTCGCCGACGAGCACGGGCTTCCCTCGCAGGGCAGGCTGCTGGTCAGCGCAGGAAAGCCGGTCGAGTACGTCGGCACCGGCTACACGCCGGAGTACTTCCAGGTCACCGGCCGAAGCGGGATGGTGCTGGGGGAGACCGGCTTCGCCGTCGTCTTCATGCCGCTCGCCACTGCCCAGGAGATCAGTGGTCGCCCGGCCCAGGTGAACGACCTGGTAGTGCGGCTGCGGCCAGGTGCTGACGAGGACCGGGTGCGTGAACAGCTGACCGCTGCGGTGGAACCGTACGGTGGGACGGTCACGTCCAAGGCGGAAGATCCGGTCCATCGGGCGTTGTACGAGGACGCGCGCAACGACCAGACGACCTGGAACGTGTTCGCCTTCCTGATCCTCTTCGGTGCGGCGTTCGCGGCGTTCAACCTGGTGACGAGGATGATCGAGGCGCAACGCCGCGAGATCGGGGTCGGGATGGCCCTGGGCGTCTCGCCTGCGGTCCTGGCGATCCGCCCGATGCTCGTCGGGCTGCAGATCTCGGTGCTCGGCGTCGTGGCCGGAATCGGGGTGGGCTGGCTGACGGGGAACGCGATGCGTGGGGTGATGGCCGACCTGCTTCCGCTACCGGTCTGGGAGACGCCCTTCCAGTTCGGTCGCTTCGCCGAAGGCGCTGCGCTCGGCCTGGCCATCCCCGTGCTCGCCACGATCCTGCCGATCGTCCAGGCGCTGCGGATGGCGCCGGTCGATGCCATCCGGTCGGGTGCCTTCGGCTCCGCGCGATCGGGTGGACGTCTCCTACGGCTCATCACCAGGGTGCGTCTGCCGGGCAGGACCTACGTGTCGATGTCGCTGCGCAACGTGCTGCGCGCGCCCCGGCGCACCGTGCTGACCATGCTCGGGGTCGCGGCCGCCATGACGTCCCTGGTGGCAGTGCTGGGACTGCTGGACACGTTCAACGCTGCCGGTGACGCGAACGCCGCGGAGCTCGAGCACAGCAGCCCTGGGCGAGTGGTGGTCACTCTCGATACGTACCATCCCACCGGCTCGGACCTACCGCGTGCGGTCAGCGAGACCGACGGCGTCGCCGAGTCGCAGGCCCAGCTCGTCGTCCCCGCGACGCTCCGCCGTGGCGACGGCGACCTGGAGGCGGTCGTCCAGGTGGTGGACTTCGCGAACGAGATCTGGACGCCGACGCTGGTCGAGGACAGCGGCCCACGGGATGGCATCGTGCTGTCGGAGAAGGCGGCCGATGACCTCGAGGTGGCGCCCGGCGACGTGCTCGCCGTACGCCATCCGGTGCCGGAAGCGGCCGGGCCGCGGATCGTGACCAGTCAGATCCCGGTGCGGGCGCTCCACCCCGACCCGTGGCGTACCTTCGCCTATCTCGATGCGCAGGGTGCGGCCAGATTCGGTCTGACCGGGGTGGTCAATCAGATCGTCGTCGTTCCTGCCGGGGATGCCGACCAGGTCACTCGCAACCTGTTCCGCCTGCCTGGAGTCACCGCCGTCGAGCCGGCGTCGAGCTTCGCTGAGGTGCTCGACAGCGCCTTGGGGCAGTTCACCGGGATCTTGAGCGTCATCGAGGTGGCCACGCTGCTGCTCGCGATGCTGATCGCCTTCAACTCGGCGAGCATCAGCGCCGACGAACGCACTCGTGAGCACGCCACCATGTACGCATTCGGCGTTCCCACCCGACTCGTGATGGTCATGGCGATCGTCGAGAGCGCCATCATCGGGCTGCTGGGGACGGTGGTCGGGCTCGCAGGTGGCTATGCCGCGCTCAACTACGTCGTCTCCGGGTTCGACGACGTGACCCCCGAGTTGCTCGTCGTACCCACGCTCTCGACCGTGACCGTGCTGAGCACGCTCACCCTCGGTGTCCTCGTCGTCGCGGTGGCGCCCGTGTTCGGCATCCGCCGCGAGCGGCGGATGGACATCCCTGCCGCACTTCGCGTGGTGGAGTGACCGGTGCAGATCGGTGGGTCGGAGTCCGCACGTGACGCCGCTGGACGGATCTGGTTCGAGGACACGCTGGTCTACAGCGGGAGCCCGGAGACGCGTTGTAGTCTCCCGGGGATGCATTTCACCGAGTACGACACCCGGGTCGCCGCGTACGCCGTCATCATCGACGCAGGGCGGATCCTGCTGAGCTGGTTCAACGGCAACCACCGCACCGAGCCCGGCTGGACGCTCCCGGGTGGTGGCGTCGACTACGGCGAGCAGATGCCCGCCGCGGTCGCGCGCGAGGTGAAGGAGGAGACCGGCTACGACGTCGAGGTCGGGGCTCCGCTGACGACCAACGTGTACGTGGTGCCGTTCGAGCCGGGCCGCCGGCCCTATCAGTCCACCCGGGTGATCTTCGAGGCCCGGATCGTCGGGGGTGAGCTGGGCACGCTGGAGATCGACGGAACCACCGACTTCGCCGAGTGGGTCTCGCTCGAGAAGGCGGCCGAAGTGGCGGGGTCGTCCGCCGACATCGTTCGCCTCGGGATCGACGCCTGGAAGGCTCAGTCGACCCAGTAGTTGTCGTGGAGCTTGTAGAACTCGGCCAACTCGTCCGGACCGAGCTCGGTGCCCTCGGCAAGCTCGCGCAGCCCCTCGAAGTAACCCTCCCGTGGCGCGCCCGGGGTGAAGTGCAGCAGCATCGAGGCGGGCTCGTCGGTGGTGTTGCGGAATCCGTGCAGGCCACCCGCCGGCACGTGGACGAAGTCGCCGGCGCCGGCCGGGATCCACTCCTCGCCGTTGTAGATCCGCACCGTCCCGGTCAGCACGTAGAACGACTCGGCCACCGCACGGTGGAAGTGCGGCCCCGGGCCGGTCTCGTTGGGTCCGAAGTGCCAGCGGTAGAGCCCGTAGTCGCCCGCGGTGGTCGCCCCGGTGGCGAGATAGTCGACCTTCACGCCGTTGGGGTAGGTGAGATCGGGCGCGGTCTTGTCGGGACGGTAGAACGCCGAGACCTCACCGGCCTCGCCGTCGTAGCGCTCGGGCGGGTAGGGAACGCCCTTGGTCCCCATCGACTCAGGAAGTGACATGGGCCCAACCTGCCCGATCCGTCAGAGGTTGGGAAGCGGATTAGTGTTGCCGCCGTGACGCTCGTCCCGGACTCCTTCCTGGCGCTCGCGGCCAACGGGCCGTCGTGGACGGCGTGGCTCGACGAGCTCCCGGCGCTGCTGCGCGACCTGGTCGAGGAGTGGTCGCTGACCGTCGACGGTCCCTCCACCCACGGCAACTGTGCCGTCGTGCTCCCGGTGCGCACCGCCGAGGGCGAGTCGGCGGTGCTGAAGGTCGGCTGGCCGCACTGGGAGGCCGAGCACGAGGCGCTGGCGCTGCAGGTGTGGGGCGGTCGGGGTGCCGTACGCCTCCTCCGGGCCGACCCCAAGCGGTTCGCGTTGCTCCTCGAACGGCTGCATCCCGAGGAGGATCTCTCCGAGCTCTGGGACGTGCAGGCCTGCGAGATCGTGGGCGGGTTCTACCGGCGGCTGCACGTCGCGGCTCCGCCGCAGCTGCGTACGTTGTCGCAGCAGGCCGCGCGCTGGGAAGCCGAGCTGGGGGAGAAGAGCCGGCGGCTTCCGGTGCCGCCGCGGATGGTCGAGCAGGCCCGGTCGATCGCCCGCGACTTCGCCGCCGACGAGGCCACCGACGGGAAGCTGGTCCACACGGATCTGCACTTCGAGAACGTCCTCCGGGGTGACCGTGAGGAGTGGCTCGTGATCGACCCGAAGCCGCTCTCCGGCGACCCGCACTACGAGCTCGCGCCGATGCTGTGGAACCGCTTCGAGGAGTACGCCGGGCGGATCCGCGACGGCGTACGCGACCGCTTCTTCGCGTTGGTCGACGCCGCTGAGCTCGACGAGGACCGAGCCCGCGCGTGGGTGGTGCTGCGCCTGATGGTCAACGTCAAGGACGAGGTCGAGGACAACCCGGCGCCCGACAAGGACTGGATCACGTCCATGATCTCGGTCACCAAGGCCGTGCAGGAGTGAGAAACTCGCGTGCCTGAACCCGGCACGCCCGTGAGAATCTGCGCATGCCCATCGTGCGAAGCGTCAACGTCGGTCAGTCCCAGCCCGCCGAGTGGGCGGAGGTGGGCGCCACCTCGATGGAGAAGCTCGCGACGCCCGGGCCGGTGACCGTCGGGCGGGAGGGCATCGTCACCGACACCCAGACCGACCGCCGCCACCACGGCGGCGCGGAGCAGGCGGTCTACGCCTTCGCCCGCGAGGACCTCGACCTGTGGGGCTCGCGGTTGGGCGCGACGCTTCGTGACGGCCAGTTCGCGGAGAACCTCACCACCGAGGGGATCGACGTCAACGCGGCGCTCGTGGGCGAGCAGTGGCGGATCGGGACGGTGCTGCTGCAGATCTGCAGCGTGCGTACGCCCTGCAACGACTTCAAGAACTGGATGGGCGTCTCCGGCTACGACAACGCCCGGTGGGTCAAGCGGTTCGCCCAGGAGGCCCGCCCCGGGCCCTACCTGCGCGTCCTCGAGGAGGGGCAGCTGCAGGCCGGTGACGAGATCGTCGTCGTCCACCGCCCCGAGCACGACATCACCGTCTCGACCCTCTTCACGGCCCTCAACACCGACCGGTCCCTGCTACCGAGGCTGATCGGCATCGATGGGCTCGGAGACAAGCCGCGCGCCGCGGCGGAGAGGTACGTCGCGGCCGAACCGAGCTGAGGACCGCGCGGACTCCACTGACTCGTTGGGTGAAGGGTTCCGCCGCACGAAAAACGAGTACCAGGAACCGCAGATGTGCGGAAGAGTTCCCGCCGTGAGCATCCGGGAGAGCCTCTTCGTCCTCAAGGAGCGCGACTTCGGGTGGTTCTTCGCCTCACGGTTCGTGAACCTCGCCGGGTCGTCGATGTCGCACGTGGCGCTCGCGTTCGCGGTGCTGGAGGTGACCGACTCCGCCTCGGCGCTGGGCTATGTGGTGGCCGCGCACACCATCCCGATGGTGATCTTCCTGCTGGTCGGAGGCGTGATCGCCGACCGGTTCCCGCGGCGGATGGTGCTGCAGCTGAGCAACGTCGCCTCGGCCGCGACGCAGGCGGCGGCAGCGGCGCTGATCATCACCGGGCAGGCCGAGATCTGGCACCTGGTCGTCCTGGAGGCGATCAACGGCACCACGATGGCGATGGCCTTCCCGGCGATGCAGGGGATGGTGCCGCAGCTGGTGGCGAAGACGGACCTGCAGCCGGCCAACCTGCTGCTCTCGATGTCGCGTGGCACCCTGACGATCCTCGGCCCCTCGGTCGCCGCGGCGCTCGTGGTCGGCGTCGGTGCCGGGTGGGCGCTGGCGGTCGATGCCCTGACCTGGCTGCTCGCGGCGATCTTCCTGCTCCCGGTGCGGATCCCACCGCGTCCGGCGGACGCAAAGAAGACTTCCGCGCTCGAGGACCTGCGTGCCGGGTGGACCTACTTCCGCAGCACCACCTGGCTGTGGGTCGTGGTGGTCGCCTTCATGGTTCTCAACGCGATCCAGTCGGGTGGGCTCAACGTGCTGGGCCCCGCGTACGCCAAGTCCACCTCGCTCGGCGTCGGGGGCTGGGGGCTGGCCAACTCTGCGCTCGCCGCCGGGATGCTCGTGATGACGATCGTGCTGATGCGAGCCACGATCCGGCGCCCGCTGCGGGCGGGGATGTTCGGGATCATGACGTTCTCGCTGCCCTTCTTCACGCTCGCGCTGTGGCCGGAGACCCTGCCGCTCATCGTGGCGATGGCCGTCGCCGGCGCCGGGATCGAGATCTTCAGCCTCGGCTGGAACCTCGCCATGCAGGAGAACGTCCCGGACGAGATGCTCTCGCGCGCCTACTCCTACGACGCGCTCGGCTCGTTCCTCGCGATGCCCGTCGGGCAGCTCCTCTTCGGGCCGCTGGCGGGGTGGTTCGGGGAGCGGCCGGTCTTCCTGGTCAGCGGCGTGCTCTATGCGTCGGTCTGTCTGGTCACGCTCGCGGTGCCTTCGGTGGTCAGGCTGCAACGGGTCGAGCAACCTGCCACCGAAGGGGCGCCGCGATGAGTCACAACCGGCTGGTGCCGTCCCATCCCGCCTTGGTCGGTGCCTTGATTCCGAAGTAGGTGCCGAGGGTGGGGGCGACGTCAGCGGTGGTGGCGTACGCCGAGCTCGCTGTCGCCGTCGGTACGACGGGGTGCCCGCCCGAGATGAAGAACGGGATCGGCGTCGTCGCGGGGTGTCCGTGGTTGCCCGGGATCGGGTTGGAATAGATCGCAGGGTCGGAGAACCGCCATCCGGCCCGACAGTAGACGAGGACGTCTCCGGCATTCGCGCCGAGCCTGAGGTCGGGGGAGTTGGCCCGGTCATGGGCGGCCAGGACGCCGTCCTGGGCGCTCGAGATGGCGATGATGCGCTTCACCGCCTCGTCGCGATCGGCCTCGGCACCGGTGAAGTAGACCAGGTCGGCGCCACCGTTCTGGGCGATCTCGATGCGCCCGGTGAGCAGTGGGTCGGCGGTGAGCTTGTCCTCGAGCGAGATCACGTTGGTGGGCACCGACCAGTCCATCGAGTGGTCGGCGAGCACGATCAGGATCGAGCTCTCCCAGCGGCCGGGCACCTCCTTGATCTTCGAGACGAGCCTCGACACCTGCAGGTCCGAGTCGGCGAGTGCCGCCTGCCGGGCGGCCTGCACCGAGGTGCCGGTGACGTCGGCGTGGCCGAAGCGGTCGTTGGAGCCCAGGTTGATGAAGACCAGGTTGGGGTCGAACTCGTCGATCATCGTCAGGGCCGCGTCCATGGTGAAGACGTCGAGCGCGTGGCCGGTCAGCGGGTCGGTCGGGGTCGGCTCCCAACGGTGGGTGGCGCGGGTGCCGAAGATCCCGTAGAGGTAGTTCTTCGACAGCACCGTGCCGGTGGTGGCGCCCGCGGCGTCGAGCTGCTCGAGGATCGTGGTCGCGACCAGGTCGCTGGGCCTGTCCAGGGTCCGCACCGTGGTGCCGTCGAAGACGGAGTTGGCGGGGACGCCGGACCGGTCGGGACGTACTCCGCTCATCATCATCACGTGGTTGGGGATGGTCTCCATGACCGGGAGCGAGCCGGCCCGGGGAAACCGGTACCCCGCGTCACGCAGCGCTGCGAGGTTCGGCATCAGCGGCCCGTCGATCTCGCCGGGCTTGGTGCCGTCGAGCACCACGACGTACGCCCGCTTGGTCAGGTCGAACCGCGACGAGGCTCGGGACGCGTTGTCGGGCACGGCCGCGGCGGTGCGCTCGGGGACGGCTGCCACCGAGGAGAAGAGCAGGCCGGCGGCGCCCAGCTTGAGGAACGTACGCCGCTCCGACCGTGCTCGGACGAGGCCGTCGGTGAAGGCGGCGGTGGAGTTGTCGTTGCACATCTCAGAACACCTTCGTGTCGAGGGGAATGTCGAGCGGAAGCGGGCTGTCCACCGCGGTGACGCGGGACGTGCCGGCGTCGGTCTTGTAGGAGGCGGTCCAGGTCAGCCCGGTCTCGGCGTCGGTCCGGTCGCCGATGACGTACCAGTCCATCTGAGCGCGTGCGGAGGTGATGTCGAGGACCGAGAACCCGTGGTCGTCGAAGTTCAGGTACTTGACGTGAGGGTTGTTGGCCTGGAGCACTCCCTCGACCGCGAGCGACGTCGTCCGGCGCGGCGTGTCGGTGATGTCCTTGAGGTTGTTCGAGGTGACCGAGGTGCCGACGAACTCCACGCCGACCGAGGGGGAGAGCGGGTTGGTCTTGTCCGTCGGAAGCTCGCACGCCCAGCCGGAGTGGATGTCTCCGGTGACGAAGAGTGCATCGGTGACGCCGTGGTCGCGGATGTGGTCGAAGACCTGACGACGATCGTGGGTGTAGCCGTCCCACTGGTCCACGTTGTAGGGCAGCCCGTCGGCCGGGAGGTGCCCGACGACCTCGTTGACCGCGGCGATGTCCGCGTCCGGGAGGCCGGCGAGCGTGACCGGGGCGATCATCACCGGGTTGCCGATCACCTTCCACTGGGCACGCGCGTTGTCCAGCGAACCCTTCAAGAAGGCCATCTGGTCGCTGCCGGTGATGGTGCGGCCCGGGTCGTTGACGGCGGGGTCCACCAGGGGCGTGGAAGCCTGCTTGTCGCGGTAGGTGCGCAGGTCCAGCATCGAGATCTCGGCAAGCTGGCCGAAGGCGATGCGACGGAAGAGCTGGTCGCCGTCCCCGGACGCAGCGGTGCCGGACATCCGCACCGGCATCCATTCGTCGTACGCCTGGTGTGCCGCGGCGCGGCGGGTGTGGAAGTCGCCCTCGGTGGCGTCCTGGTGGTTCTCGGCACCGCCCTTGTAGGCGTCGTTGACGGACTCGTGGTCGTCCCAGGTGACGATGAACGGATATCTGCGGTGCAGGGTCTGCAGGTCGGTGTCCGTCTTGTACTGGGCGTGGCGCTGACGATAGTCGGCGAGCGTCACCATCTCGTGGGCCGGCACATGGGAGCGGATGTCGACATCGCCGTTGCCGTAGCCGTACTCGCCCGGGCCGTACTCGTAGATGTAGTCCCCCATGTGCAGGACCGCGTGCAGATCCTCGCGAGCAGCCAGGTGCCGATAGGCCGAGAACCATCCGGCCTGGAGGTTGGAGCAGGAGACGATTCCGAGGCGTACGTTGTCAGGCGTGGCCGAGGCCGCGGGGGCCGTGCGGGTGCGGCCGACGGCGGAGAAGGCGTCGTTGTAGCGGAACCGGTAGAAGTACCAGGTCTCAGGGGCGAGTCCGGCCGCGTCGACCTTGACGGTGTGGTCGCGTCCGGCGTCGGTCGAGACCGTACCTTTCGCGACGATCCGGGCGAAGTCGCTCGTCTTGCTCATCTGCCACGAGACCGAGATCTCGGGCCCGGCGCCAGAACCGGGGACGGCCTCGGCGGTCGGGGTGACCCGGGTCCACAGGACCACGGCCCCGGGGCGGGGGTCACCGGAGGCGACGCCATGGGCGAAGTAGGGGCTGGCCCCGGCGTACGCGGTGCTCGGCAGGCCGGCGACACCGGCCGCGGTCAGGGCCGCCGCGCCGGCCGCGGCGCCCATCAGGACCGTGCGGCGACCGAAGGCAGGGGGTGTTGGGTGTGGGGTCTTCACGGGGATGCAACGACCTCGTGCCACGGTCGTGATCACGATGCTGGGTAAATTACGCACTGTTCACGTGCTGTCCGCGCACGGGCCACGAGGATCGAGCGGCTCATCCGGGCACGAGCACCTGCGTGTCGATCGTGGCCGCCTCGGTAGTTAGGCTGCAGAGCACCGAGCAGCCTAGCCACGGAGGAACGCGTGAGCCTCAACACCGATGCTGTCGACTTGCTCTTCGCCGAACGTTTCGAGGAGAACCTGACTCCGGGGCTGGCCTATGGGGTCGTACGCGGCTCCGAGCTGCTCCACACCGGTGCGTTCGGGGCGACGACCGAGGGTGGTCCGGCACCGACCGCGGAGAGTGTCTTCCGGATCGCGTCGATGTCGAAGTCGTTCACGGCGGCCGCGGTGCTGCTGCTGCGCGACCGCGGGCTGGTCGACCTCGACGAGGCGATCGCGCAGTACGTGCCCGAGCTCGTCGACCAGGCTCCCTACTCCGCCGACTCGCCGGCGGTGACACTGCGGCTGCTGCTCTCGATGTCGGCCGGGTTGCCGACCGACGACCCGTGGGGTGATCGGCAGGAGTCGCTGTCCTACGACGCCTTCGGGACGTTCCTCGACGGCGGCTTCTCGACCGGGCGCGAGCCGGGGGTCGGGTTCGAATACTCCAACCTCGGCTACGCGCTGCTCGGGCGGGCGATCGAGAACGTCGTGGGTGGTTCGTCGCCTGAGGGAGCCAACCGGGATTTCGTCGAGCACGAGCTGCTGGCGCCACTGGGGATGACCTCCTCGGCCTACTCGCCGTCGGCGGTGCCGAATCTGGTTCCTGGGCATGTTCCGCCGCTGCATCCAGCCTGGGCGGGTGACCGGCTCGAGGGGCCGCCGACGTGGGCCCCGGCCGCGCCGGTGGCGTCGGGGTCGTTCGCCGCGATGGGCGGACTGCACTCCTCGGTGGCCGACGTGGCGCGCTGGGTCGGCGGGTTCCTGGGTGCCTTCTCCTCCGCCGCCGACGGGCATCCGCTGTCGAAGGCGTCACGCCGGGAGATGCAGCAGCTGCACCGGTTCGGCTCGGTGTCGGGCTCGCTGGAGCTCTCGGGGCCTGAGGCCGGGATCGGGGCGGTCGCGGCCGGCTACGGCTACGGCCTGATGGTCGACCACGACTCGCGTCTCGGGCATATCGTCCACCACTCCGGCGGCTACCCCGGCTACGGCTCGCGGATGGTCTGGCATCCTGCGACCGGTCTCGGCGTGATCACGCTGTCCAACAGCACCTACGCCGGGGCCTACCCGACCGCGATGACCGCCCTGCGCTCGCTGGTCTCCGCGGAGCTCTCCGCGGGAGGGCCGCACCGGTTCTCGACTGTGGTCAAGGGCCTGCGGCCGCGGCTCGACTCGGCACTGGAGGCCGCGATCGAGCGGCTGCGTACGTTCGATCCTTCGGGTGCTGAGGTGTTCGCGCTGCCGTCGCTGTTCGCCGACAACGTCGAGCTCGACGCCCCCGACGCCGGCCGCCGCGTCCAGATCACCCAGGCCCGCGCCAAGGTCGGGCTGCCCCTGGGCGGCGCGCCCTACGGCTACTTCTCCCGCGGCATGGGTGTCGCGCTGGCCGTCGTGCCTGCCGAGCGGGGCCGCTACGACATCGAGGTCATGCTCTCACCGGAGGCCGAGCCGCGCATCCAGACCCTGCGTGTCAACGCCGTCCCCGACGCCCACGGAGGCATCATCGCCGCCGCCCGCGCCGCCCTCGAGGAGGACTCCCCGGTCATCGCCGCGATGCGTGCCTTCGGCGAGCCCGAGCTGATCACCACGCCCCTGTCCGGTGATGGTTCGGCCAAGGCCGACTTCCTCGTCGTCGCCGGCACCACCTTCTGGAAGATCGCGGTCGCCAAGACAGCCACCGTCACCGCCCTCCCCACCGCCGACCACCCCCGCCTCACCTACCTCGCCTCTGCGCTGCGCGGCTGAGGTCTCGTCAGCCTGCCCACACCCGAGGTCCTTGGACAAGGGTGTCGGTGGCTGCATGTTCGTCGGTTGGCCACAGGTCGATCAGATAGTCGTAGTGGTCGCCGGATTCTTCCGGGGCTGACTCCGGCAGAGGATCGGTTCGAGGTAGATAAGTGATCCGAACGCGGTATCTGCCCGGGGTCACGCGGAGCGTGGTTTCGCTCACCGGGACATCATTCACGCCGTGAAGTGTGAGGTTGCCCGATGGAAGCAGCAGGTCGTTCTCGACGACGTGACTTGCTGAGAGGTCGGGCTCGGGGCGCTGGCTGACGACCCGCAGTCGCACAGGAACAACGTCGTAACGGGCGACAGCGATCTGAAGTTCGTACGGTGCCTCGCCGGGGCAGACCCGTTGAAGGTCGATGGCTTCGTTGTGCCAGTCATAGTCGTTGTCGTCAGGCTCGTCCATGTCGGCAAGAAAGATCGACATGTGTGAGGCGTATACGTTGCGTTCGATCGCGCTCACGATGGCCATGGGCAGAGTTTACTTACGGGACTCGCGGTGTGTCTTGCGACGGTGTCGGCTTGCGTACGTAACCTCAGCAAAGGCGAAACCCCGGCGATGTGGCCGAAGCCAGTGATCGTTCCGGGGTCTTCGTGAACAACTCTACCGGGAGAGCAGGCGATGTCAAAGGTCTTGGACGGCCCATCAGGGGGTGCGCCGGATCATGACTATGCGGCTCTTCGGCGTGTGCTGACAGGAGAACGTCTTGGCTCCTACATGACTTGGAGCCATCAGGACCTCAAGCATGCCTTCGCTCTGTATGAGTGGAACCTGATCGCGTCGGCTGCGGTAATGATGACGACTGGCATGGTGGAGGTCGTTGTTCGCAATGCGATGGACCAGGCGATGCAGGAACTGGCAGTCGCGCGTGGCTGGCCGTCTTGGTTCGACCCGGCGCCCTTGGATGCGCGAGGTCGTGCTGACATCGCGAAGGCACGACAGCGTGCCACGCGATTCGGGACTCGGCCTGAGGCGCACGGGAAGGTAGTGGCCGAGTTGTCGTTGGGGTTCTGGCGATATCTCGCGGCCTCTCGGTATCTGACCACACTGTGGACACCGGCGCTGTATCGGGCATTCGCACAAGGCCCGGCGGACAAGTTGCAGTGCCAGCGTCGAGTCGACAAAGGTCTGCAGACCCTACTGCTTGTCCGTAACCGAGCAGCTCATCACGAGCCGATCCATCGTCGAGATCTGAGACGAGACCTCGAGACGGCTATCGAGGTCACCAGATGGGTGGATCCACGAGTTGGGGAGTGGGTGAGGGACTTGTCGACGTTAGATGCCGTGATCACGGCAAAGCCTTCGCGACCTACGGCCTAACTGGCCTCTGCGGCCACACTGGTCACAGTGGCCTCGTCTGGTGCCCCCACTCTTGCTCGGTTCGAACAAATGTTCGATACTCGTTGAGTGGGAGTGGTAGCGGGGATCGAACGACACCAGAAGCTGGCTCAGATCGAGCAGCTTCGGTCCAAGGTGCGACGGCTGGAGCAGAAGCCGGGCCTCGGTGCCGAGCTGGCCACGCACGAGGCGCTCGGTGGGGTGGTGCAGCTGCGGGCCGGTGGGACGTACGCGGCCGACTCGCTGTCGCTGGCGATGCTGCTGCTCGCGGGACCCTCGGGGGCGGGGGAGTGGACCGCCGTCGTCGGGGTCGAGGACTTCGGGGTCGAGGCGGCGGCCGAGGCCGGGGTCGACCTGGAGCGGACCATCCTGGTGCCGCGGCCCAAGGACTCCTGGCTGGAGGCGACCGCGGCGCTGGTCGACGTGGCCACGCTGGTGCTGGTCCGGCCGACCGGGCGGGTGACCCCGAGCGTCGCCGAGAAGATCGGTGCTCGGCTGCGCACCCGCGGCGCCGCGCTGGTCGCGCTGGGGGAGTGGCCGAGAGCAGACGTACGCCTCCGGGCGACAGAGCCGCGCTGGGTCGGGCTGGGCAACGGCGACGGCCATCTCCGGGCGCGAAGGATGGTGGTCGAGGCGGTGCGCGGGACGGCTCCGCCACGGCGTACGGCGCTCTGGTTCCCGGCCGAGGACGGCACCCTCGGGCGCGTCCTGGAACCCGTCACGGACCTCGCTGACCTGCGGAAGCAGGAGTCGGCATGAGCCGCACGCTGGTGGTCTGGTGCGCCGACTGGCCGGTGGCTGCGGCGCTGGGTGAGCAGGGGCTGCCGCGGCACCTGCCGGCGGCGGTCTTCGCGCAGAACCGGGTCCAAGCCTCCAACCAGGCGGCGCGGGAGTTCGGGATCAAGCGCGGGATGCGGCGCCGGGACGCGCAGTCGCGCTGCCCCGAGGTGCAGGTGCTCGCCGCCGACGACGCCCGCGACGCGCGGGTGTTCGAGGAGGTGCTGGTGCGCCTGGAGGAGCTGCGCCCGGGCGTCATGCCGCTGCGCCCCGGGCTGGTCGCGCTGCGTTCGCCGGCGCGGTTCTACGGCGGCGAGGCCGAGGCCGGCGCGGCGATCGCCGAGTGCGTGGTCGGGCTCGGGATCTGGGACGTACGGATCGGCATCGCCGACGAGCTCTTCACCGCCGAACAGGCCGCGCGGAGCGCCGGGCTGCAGGAGACGTACGCGGTCCCGGCCGACGGCGGCTCCACCACGTTCCTGCGCTCCCTGCCGGTTCATGTCCTCGAGGACGCCAACGCAGTCAGCCTGCTGCAGCGGCTCGGCCTGACCACGCTCGGCGGCCTCGCCGACCTGCCCGGCGCCGACGTCAAGGCGCGCTTCGGGGCGCAGGCCGCCTGGGTCCGCCGGGTGATCCACGGCGAAGGGGCGCGGCCGGTGACCGGGCGTACGCCACCGCCCGAGCTCACCACCGAGGTCGCCTTCGAGCCGCCGCTCGACTCGGCCGAGGCGGTCTGCTTCTCGGCCCGGCAGGCGGCGGAGGGCTTCGTGAAGGGCCTGGCGGCGCGGCAGGAGGTCTGCACCGAGGTGCGGATCGAGGTCGCGATGGAGGACGTCTCGGACTCCTGCCGCACCTGGGCACACCCGCGCTGGTTCTCCGCCGTCGATCTCATCGACCGGCTGCACTGGCAGCTGGCCGGGGTCGTGTCGGGCGGGGCGGTGACCGGCGTCAGCTTCGTCCCCGAGGTCGCCGTTCCCGAGGCGGTCCACGCCGACGGCCTCTGGGGCGGCACCGACGAGCGCGTCGACCGCGGCATCGCCCGGGTGCAGGGACTGCTCGGCCACGAGGCCGTCGTCGCCCCGGTGCTGCAGGGCGGCCGGAGCCCGCGTGACCGGCAGGCGTACGTCCCCTGGGGCGACCGCCCCAGCACGCTGCGTGACCGTGCGCTGCCCTGGCCAGGAAGCATTCCGCCGCCGGCGCCCGCCCGGGTGCTGGCCGACCCGTGGCCGGCAGAGGTCTGCGACCAGGCCGGGCGCCCGGTCGTGGTGCTCCCGCGCGGTGGTGTCTCCGGTGACCCCGTCCGCTACCGGCCCTCGGCGGGGCAGCCCTGGCAGCGAGTCGCCTCCTGGGCCGGCCCGTGGCCGGTCACCGAGGCGTGGTGGGAGCCTGGCGGCGGGCGGCGGGTCGCCCGCTTCCAGCTCGTCGGGGTCGACGGCCGTGCCTGGCTGGCCACCTTCGACACCGACCACTGGGTCACGGAGGCCTCCTATGACTGAGCTGGTGTGTGGCGGTTCGTCTAGGTATGCAGCCGAACCGTCACTTCCCTCGCGGAACTCCGCACGGGAAGTGACGGTTCACCTGCATACCTTGATGAACATCCGGGGTGCCTGATGGGCTGGAACAACCCCGAGATCCCCTGGAAGGAGCTGGAGCGGCGGCTCTCGGGCCGCCCGCCGAGCGACCCCTACGGCGACGCTCCGATCTCGCGGCGCAAGAAGCGGCTGAGCGAGGAGGAGGTGCGCGGGCCGGAGGGCCCGGTGGTGCCGTACGCCGAGCTCCATGCCCACTCCGACTTCTCCTTCCTCGACGGAGCGAGCTCGCCGTCGGCGCTGGTCGCTGAGGCGATCCGGCAGGGGCTGCGCGGGATCGCGATCACCGACCACGACGGGTTCTACGGGGCGCCTGCCCTAGCGGAGGCGGTAAATGTGTACAGCGCCGAGGCGGCGCAGAAGCTGGGCCCGGCAGGCGGGAGCGACCGGCTGCTGACCGTCTACGGCGCCGAGCTGTCCCTGGGCCTGACCAAGCCGCAGAACGGAGTCGCCGACCCCGAGGGCAGCCACCTCCTGGTGCTCGCCAGGGGCGTCGAGGGCTACCGGCAGCTGGCCGGCGCGATCACCGAGGCGCAGTTGCGCGGCGACGAGAAGGGCCGGCCGACCTATGACCTCGACGAGCTCGCCGACCGGGCTCGCGCCGGCCACTGGCTGATCCTGACCGGCTGCCGCAAGGGCGCCCTACGCCAGGCGCTCACCGGCACCGGCCCGATCGCAGCCGCCCGGGCGCTGCGTGAGCTCACCGACAGGTTCGGTCGCGACAACGTCGTCGTCGAGCTGACCGACCGCGGTCACCCGACCGACGCCTACGACAACGACCTGCTCGCCGGCATCGCCCGTGAGGCCGGTCTGCCCACGGTCGCCACCAACAACGTCCACTACGCCACGCCCGACCGGCACCGGGTGGCCGACGCGCTCGCGGCGGTCCGCGCCCGGCGCACCCTGAGCGACATCGCCGGCTGGCTCCCGGCCGGGCCGGTGGCGTACGTCCGGTCGGGGGAGGAGATGGAGCAGCTCTTCCGGCGCTACCCGGGGGCGGTGGCGCGTAGCGTCGAGATCGCCGAGGAGTGCGCCTTCGACCTGCGCAAGGCCACCCCGAAGCTGCCCAAGCGCGGGATCCCCGAGGGCGAGACCGCCGCGAGCCGGCTGCGCCACCTGACCGAGGAGGGCTTCGCGGAGCGCTACGCCCAGGCGTACGCCACCGACCCGGAGTTCGTCGAGAAGGCCCGTGAGCGCGTGGAGCACGAGCTCGACGTCATCGAGAGCAAGGACTTCCCGGGCTACTTCGTGATCGTGCACGACATCGTCGAGTTCGCTCGCGGAGAGGGGATCCTGTGCCAGGGGCGAGGATCGGCGGCCGCGTCCGCGGTCTGCTACGCGCTCGGGATCACCGCGATCGACCCGGTCTTCTACGAGCTTCCGTTCGAGCGGTTCATCTCCGTGCATCGTGAGGAGGAGCCCGACATCGACGTCGACTTCGACTCCGACCGGCGTGAGGAGGTGATCCAGTGGGTCTATGACCGCTACGGGCGCCGCAACGCCGCACAGGTCGCCAACATCGTCGGCTACCGGCCGAAGATGGCGGTACGGGACGCGGCCAAGGCGCTGGGTCACTCGCCCGGGCAGCAGGACGCCTGGTCGAAGCATGTCGGCTACTCACGCGTCGAGGCGCCCGACGACGTGGGCATCCCTGCGCCCGTCCTGGCGCTGGCTGCCGAGATCCACGGAGCGCCACGCCACCTCGGCATCCACTCCGGCGGGATGGTGCTGACCGAGGAGCCGATCGGGGAGGTGGTGCCGATCGAGCGGGCGCGGATGGACAAGCGCACCGTGATCCAGTGGGACAAGGACGCCGCCGAATACATGGGCCTGGTGAAGTTCGATCTGCTCGGGCTCGGGATGTTGGCGGCGCTCGACCACATGATGCGTCTGGCTCGCGAGCATCTGGGGGAGGGCTGGACCCTGGCAACGATCCCCAAGGAGGAGTCGGCGGTCTACGACATGCTCTGCCGGGCCGACTCGATCGGGGTCTTCCAGGTCGAGTCGCGCGCACAGATCGGCACCCTGCCGCGGCTGCAGCCGCGCTGCTTCTACGACCTGGCCATCGAGATCGCGCTCATCCGGCCCGGGCCGGTGCAGGGCGGAGCGGTCCACCCTTATGTACGCCGCGCCACCGGGCGCGAGCCCGTCAGCTACTCCCACGAGCTGCTGATCCCGGTGCTGGAGCGCACCCGTGGGGTGCCGCTGTTCCAGGAACAGCTCATGGAGATGGGGCGGGTGCTCGGCGACTTCTCGCACGACGACGCCGACCTGCTGCGCCGGGCGATGGGCTCCAAGCGCGGCGTCGAGCGCATCGACTCGCTCAAGGAGAAGCTCTACCGGGGCATGCGTGCCAAGGGGATGACCGAGCAGACCGCCAAGGCGGTCTACACCCAGATCCTCTCCTTCGCGAACTTCGGCTTCGCCGAGTCCCACGCACTGAGCTTCGCCAAGCTCGTCTACGCCTCGTCGTGGTTCAAGCTCCACTACCCGGCCGCGTTCCTGGCCGGCCTGCTCCGCGCCCAGCCGATGGGCTTCTACTCACCGCAGTCGCTGACCCAGGACGCCCGCCGCCACGGGGTGGAGGTACGCCGCCCCGACCTCATCCGCAGCCAGGCCGCCGCCGACCTGGAGCCGCTCGGCAGCGACGTGTCGCCGACCGGGAAGGACGCGTGCCGGGTCGACGGCACCCGGACCGAATGGGTGCCGGGCACCCCCGACCCCACCCCGGAGCACCGCCGCGACGGCAACTTCGCGGTGCGGTTGGGCCTGGACTCCGTACGCGGCATCGGCAAGGACGTCGCCGAGCGGATCGTGAAGGCCCGGGTCGAGGCGCCGTTCAAGGACTCCCTCGACCTCTCCCGTCGCGCCGGTCTGGAGCGGACCCAGCTCGAGGCGCTGGCCACCGCGGGATGTTTGGAGGTGTTCACATCGAGCCGTCGACAGGCGCTGTGGCAGGCGGGCTGGACCGAGACCGAGGACCAGCTCGAAGGGGTACGGTTCACCGCCGAGACGCCCGCGCTGCCCGGTCTGGACCCGGTCGAGGAGACCCTCGCCGACCTCTGGGCGACCGGCGTGACCCCCGGCAGCCACCCCTTCGCCCACCTCCGGGCCGGCCTGACCGCGGCCGGGCTCCCGAGCATCGGCGAACTCCCCACTGCCGAGCCCGGCCGGCGCATCACCGTCGCCGGCCTGGTCACCCACCGGCAGCGCCCCGGGACCGCGGGCGGCGTCACCTTCATCAACCTCGAGGACGAGACCGGCATGCTCAACGTCGTCTGCTCCGCCGGCCTGTGGCGGAAGCACCGCAAGATCGCGGTCTCCACCTCCGTCATGCTCATCCGCGGCATCCTGGAGCGCAACGACGGGGTGACCAACCTGGTCGCCGACCGCCTCGCCCCGCTCGAGGAGATCCATCCCGAGGCCGCCCAGGCCATCGCCGCCCGTCACCGCTCCCGCGACTTCCGTTGACAACCGAGACGTCAGCTAGGTCGGTCGAAGCGTCGGCTAGGTCGGCCGAGACGTCACTCCCGTCGGCCGAGATGGCACTCCCGTCGGTCGAGATGGCAGTCGGTGACGGCTCGGCCGACGTACGTGACGTCTCGGCAGGGGTCAGAGGGGAGCGCGGAACAGCTCGAAGGTCGTACGCCGCCGCTCCTCGAACCCGAGGCCGAGGTAGACCGAGATGGCGCCGGTGTTGGCGACCGAGGCGTGCATCAGCGCGCGGGAGCCGCGGGCGTGGATGTCGGCGGTGACCGCGCGGACGAGGCGGCCGGCGAGGCCGCGACCGCGGGCCTCGGGGGCGGTGCAGACGGCGCTGATCTCGATCCACCCGCCCGGGTGCATCCGCTGACCGGCCATCGCGACGAGGCGGCCCTCGTGGCGCAGCCCCAGATACGTACCCATCGTGTGGGTCGCCTTCTCGAACGGCCCCGGCTCGGTGCGGGCGACGAGATCGAGCATCTCAGGCACGTCGTCGGCGCCGAGCACGACCGCCTCGGGATCGGGCGCCGCGGTGACCCGAGCAGTCTCGACGAGCTGGACCCCTTCGCCGCCGCCGACCAGCTCCCATCCCTCGCCGCAGACGCCCGCGGCCCCGGTGATCAGCGCGGTCCCACCGGGCCCGACGGCCGCGGCCAGGTCGCGCCATGCCTGAGCCGAAGCCGGGTCGGAGACCGCGGCGAAGGGGGAGACGTCGGGCCGGTAGCGGCGAGCGAGCCCCGTGCCCTCGGCGAGCGAGGCGTGCGCACCGGTCAGCGAGTGCCAGACCGGGTTGTCGAGAACATCGAGAGCATCGTCGAGAAGAGCTGGCTGCGAGACGGACACGCCGGAATTTTCGCACCACCGCCCCAGGCGCGGTTAACCCTTTTCGACAGGTGGATCCGATAATGGACGAGTGCCTTCCGCTTTGCCTCCCGGCGACCCCGCCCCCGCCGACGGGTCGCTCCCGGCCGACTCGCTGAGCACGCTGGGGGAGAAGGGCCTGGGCTTCTACGTCCACGTCCCGTTCTGCACGGTCCGGTGCGGCTACTGCGACTTCAACACCTACACCGCGATCGAGCTCGGCGAGGGCGTGAGCAGGCAGACGTACGCCGACCAGGCCATCGAGGAGATCAGGCTGGCGCGCCGGGTGCTGGCGGGTCTCGACAAGCTCGACCACCCGCCCAGCGTCGACACCGTCTTCTTCGGCGGCGGGACCCCGACGCTCCTGCCGGCGACCGACCTGATCAGCATGCTCGCAGCGATCAAGGACGAGTTCGGCCTCGCCGACGACGTCGAGGTGACGACCGAGGCCAACCCCGACTCCGTCGACCTCGACTACCTGCGCGCGCTGCGCGAGGGCGGCTTCACCCGGCTCAGCTTCGGCATGCAGTCCGCGGTCCCGCACGTGCTGCACACCCTCGACCGCACCCATGACCCCGAGCGGGTCCCCCTGGTCGTCGAGTGGGCCCGTGAGGCGGGCTTCGAGCAGGTCTCCCTCGACCTCATCTACGGCACCCCGGGCGAGTCGGTCGACGACTGGCGCACCAGCCTCGACACCGCCCTCGCCAGCGATCCCGACCACATCTCGGCCTACTCCCTCATCGTCGAGGACGGCACCGCCCTGGCCCGACGGGTCAGGCGGGGCGAGCTCGAGATGCCCGACGAGGACGACCTCGCCGACAAGTACGAGCTGGCCGATGCCACCCTCCGAAAGCACGGCCTGACCTGGTACGAGGTCTCCAACTGGGCCACCGACGAGAGCCAGCGCTGCCGCCACAACATGCTCTACTGGCAGGGCGGCGACTGGTGGGGCGTCGGCCCGGGCGCCCACAGCCACGTCGGCGGCACCCGCTGGTGGAACGTCAAGCATCCGAAGGCGTACGCCGACCGCATCGGCAGCGGCCAGAGCCCCGCCCACGCGCGCGAGATCCTCGCCGAGGAGGACCGCCGGGTCGAGCGCGTCCTGCTGGAGCTGCGACTCGCCGACGGGCTCTCGACCCGGACCCTGGACGACGAGGGCCGTGCCGCCCTCCCCGAGCAGGTACGCCGCGGCCTGGTCACCGTCGACGGCGACACGATCGTCCTCACCGACACCGGGCGGCTCCTCGCCGACGCCGTCGTCCGAGACCTGCTCCCCTGAGGCTGGGACCTTGGTCCTGACCGAAGGATCAGGGGTGATCCTGATTGGTGAAGAGCCTCCGACAGGGGAGAGTGGAGCCATGGCAACCACAACCCTTTCCCGTCCTCAGAACGACAAATGGATCGCCGGCGTCTGCGGCGGCCTCGGTCAGCGGTTCGGCATCAACTCGAACCTGATCCGGCTGGCCTTCGTCCTCTCCTGCCTGCTCCCCGGACCGCAGGTCATCGTCTACCTCGTGCTGTGGATCATCATGCCGAAGCAGTCGTCCTACTGACGGAGCCTCAGACCGGCTCGGTGACGAAGTCGATCAGCTCCTCGACCCGCCCGAGCAGCTCGGGCTCGAGGTCGCCGAACGAGTTCACCCGTCCCAGGATGTGCTTCCAGGCCCGGGCGATGTCGGCCTGGTCGCGGTGGGGCCAGCCCATGTGCTGGCAGATGCCCTTCTTCCACTCCACCGAGCGAGGCACGGAAGGCCAGGCCTCCAGCCCGAGCCGGGCCGGCTTGACGGCCTGCCATACGTCGATGAACGGGTGCCCGACGATCAGCACGTGCTGACCCACGGCGGAGCGCCGGATCGACTCCGCGATCCGGGCCTCCTTCGAGCGCTTGACCAGGTGGTCGACGAGCACCCCGACCCGCCGCTCGGGCCCCGGCCGGAACGAGACGAGGTGGTCGGCGAGGTCGTCGACGCCCCCCAGGTATTCCACGACGACACCCTCGATCCGCAGGTCGTCACCCCAGATCTTCTCGACCAGCTCGGCGTCGTGACGTCCCTCGACGAAGATCCGCGACTCGCGCGCGACCCGCGCTTTCACGCCGGCGACGGCGACCGACCCAGAGGCCGTCCGCGTCGGCGCAGCAGGAGCCGCGCGGGTCACCGGGGGAGTGAGGATCACCGGCTTGCCCTCGAGCCAGAAGCCCGGGCCGAGCGGGAACGTACGCCGCTTGCCGTGCCGGTCCTCCAGGGTCAGCGTGTGCAGGTCGCGGTCGATCCGCACGATCTCGCCGACGAAGCGATGTCCTGAGCTTGTCGAAGGGTCGGTCGTCAATATTGCTTCCACCACCGCACCCAGCTCTGCGGGAGTCTCGACGGCGCGCCCGTGCTTGGGCTTCTTCCAGTCGCCGGCGAGTACGTCGGAGCCGTAGCGATCGCTCATCCGGAGAAGGTTAGTGGAGTCAGCAGCGCGAACCGGTCAGCACGCGCCCGAGCTGCTCGAGAACCTCGTCCGGCGTGGCCGCGGTCTGCGGGAACCGGAAGGTCACGTGGTGGCCGCCGTCGAGGGTGATCCAGGAGACGTCGACGCTCTCCGCGGTGAGGTGGGAGAGGCGTACGCCCACGATGTGACGCGGCCGGAGCCCCAGCCGCGCCGAGAGCGAGCGGCACAGGTCGGCCTGGTGCTCGTCGTTGGCGTGGGCCGTGATGCGGACCAGCAGATCGTCGGCGATCATAGGACTCTCCAGTGGGGGCGGAAGCGGTGAAGCAATGGCTCTAAGGTCAGCCTAACCTAAGGCTATCTCGATAGCGAGAGAAGTAATCCGTGCCACAGAACGGAGCGCCACCGGAAACTGGTTCCTGTGATACGAACCGGTAGGATTGGCACTCGCACGGAATGAGTGCCAGGCAGCCGGGACGATAGGAGCGCAGATGCAGAACGAACGCAGGCTCTCCGTCCTCCGGGCGATCGTCGAGGACTACGTGAAGACCGAGGAGCCGGTCGGCTCCAAGGCGCTCGTGGAGCGTCACGGCCTGGGCGTCTCGCCGGCGACGGTACGCAACGACATGGCCGCGCTGGAGGAGGAGGGCTACATCACCGCCCCTCACACCAGCGCGGGACGGGTGCCCACCGACAAGGGCTACCGGCTCTTCGTCGACCGGCTGACCACGGTCAAGCCGATGACCGCGGCCGAGAAGCGGGCGATCGCCGGATTCCTCGACGGCGCGGTCGACCTCGACGACGTCGTCACCCGCTCGACCCGGCTGCTCTCCCAGCTGACCCGCCAGGTCGCGGTGGTGCAGTATCCGACGCTGAGTCGTTCGACCGTCCGTCACGTCGAGCTGGTCTCCCTGGCCCCGACCAGGCTCCTGCTCGTCCTCATCCTCAGCACAGGTCGCGTCGAGCAGCGGCTGCTCGAGGTGACCGAGGAGGTCTCCGAGGAGGCCCTGGCCACGCTGCGCGCCCAGATCAACTCCGCGGTCGCCGGCGTCGTCATCGCCGAGGCCGGCGAGGCGCTGCGCACGATCGCCCGCCCGGTGGACCAGTCCGACGCCCCGCGGGACCCACTCGCGTCCGCGGTGGCGGAGGCCCTGATCGAGGCGATGAACGACCACCGCTCCGACGAGCGGATCTCCATCGGCGGCACCAGCAACCTGGCCCGTTTCGGCGACAGCTTCGACACCGCCGTACGCCCGCTGCTGGAGGCTCTCGAGGAGCACGTCGTCCTGCTGAAGCTGATGGGCGAGGCGACCGCGGGCGGGCTGGTCACGGTGCGGATCGGTGCCGAGGGCCCCTACCAGGAGCTCTCGCAGACCAGCGTGGTCGCGACCGGCTACGGGCCTGGCGACGAGGCGCTGGCCACGCTCGGCGTGGTCGGGCCGACCCGGATGGACTACCCCGGATCCATGGCAGCGGTGCGCGCGGTCGCGCGCTACCTCTCCCGGATCCTCGACGAGGCCTGAGCAGCAGACTCGATTCAAGGAAGATCAGCGAACTTCGATGGCAGGAAGACCCACGTTGGACCCCTATGAGCTCCTCGGTGTCGACAAGGACGCCGACGACGCAACGATCAAGAAGGCGTACCGGAAGCTGGCGCGCCAGTATCACCCTGACGTCAACCCCGACGCGGAGTCGCAGGAGAAGTTCAAGGAGATCTCCCACGCCTACGAGGTGCTGAGCGACCCGCAGAAGCGGGCTGCGTACGACCGCGGCGGTGACCCGTTCGGCGGCGGTTTCGGCGCGCAGGGTGCCGGCTTCTCCTTCACCGACATCATGGACGCCTTCTTCGGTGGCGCCGGTGCGGGCACCGGAGGCGCCGGGCGCGGCCCCCGCCCCCGCGTACGCCGCGGGCAGGACGCCCTCATCCGGCTCGACATCGACCTGGCCGAGGCCGCCTTCGGTGTCACCCGCGACCTCAAGGTCGACACCGCGGTCGTCTGTGACACCTGTGGCGGCGAGGGTGCCGCCGAGGGCTCCCACCCGATCCCGTGCGAGACCTGCCACGGTCAGGGCGAGGTCGCAGTCGTGCAGCGCTCCTTCCTGGGCGAGATCCGCACGCTGCGCCCGTGCTCGGCCTGCAACGGCTTCGGCACCGTCATCCCCGACCCGTGCCGCGACTGCAGCGGCGAGGGCCGGGTCCGTTCCCACCGGACCCTGACCGTCAAGATCCCGCCGGGCGTCGACGACGGCACCCGGGTGCAGCTCGCCGAGCAGGGCGAGATCGGCCCCGGTGGCGGCCCCGCCGGCGACCTCTACGTCGAGATCCACGTCGCCAAGCACGCCACCTTCACCCGGAGGGGCAACGACCTGCACTGCACCGCGAAGGTGCCGATGACCGCGGCCGCGCTCGGCACCACGCTCAACCTGCCGACGCTCGAGGCCGACCTCGTCGGTGACGGCAGCGACCAGATCGATCCTGAGGACGCCTCGATCCAGATCGACCTCAAGCCCGGCACCCAGTCCGGCACCGACCACGTCCTGCGTGGCCGCGGTGTGCCCGGCCTCCGTGGCGGCCGCGGCGACCTGATCGTGACCATCAACGTGGAGACCCCCACCAAGCTCGACCTCGAGCAGGAGGCGCTGCTGCGCCAGCTCGCCGAGATGCGCGGTGAGGAGTCCGTCCAGGGCCAGCTCAAGGCGGCCCACAAGGGCGGCGTCTTCTCCTGGTTCAAGGACACCCTCAACGGGCACTGAGACAGGCATACCGAGACAGGCATACTGAGCCATGACCCTTCCCGTTCACCTCGTCGAGTCGCTCGTCGGCACCCGCGTCGGCGACGCCGTCGAGGTGAGCGGTGACGAGGGCCACCACGCGGTGGTCGTACGCCGCCTCCGGGTGGGCGAGGAGGTCGTGCTCACCGACGGCGCCGGCGAGGGCGTCACCGGCACGATCACGCAGACCACCAAGAAGTCGATGACCGTACGTGTCGACGAGATCATCCTCGGCGACGCACCACCCGAGCCCTCGCTGACGGTGGTCCAGGCCTTGCCCAAGGGCGACCGCGGCGAGCTCGCCGTCGAGATGGTCACCGAGATCGGGGCCGCTCGCATCGTCCCGTGGGCCGCGGCCCGCTCGGTCGCCGTCTGGAAGGGCGAGCGGGCGGTCAAGTCGCTCGCCCGCTGGCGGGCCACCGCCCGCGAGGCCGCCAAGCAGTCCCGCCGGCTGTGGCATCCCGAGGTGACGCCGCTGGCCACCACCGATGTCGTCGTGTCGATGATCGAGGCCGCCGACGTCGCCGTGGTCCTCCACGAGGAGGGCACCCTGCCGCTGGGCGCCGTGCCCGTCATCGACGAGGGTTCCATCCTCGTCGTGGTCGGGCCCGAGGGCGGCCTGACGGTGGAGGAGATCGCGCTGTTCGAGAAGGCCGGAGCCACCACCATCCGTCTCGGCGGCGAGGTCCTGCGCACCTCCACGGCCGGCGTCGCGGCCTGCGCCGCACTGCTGGCCCGCACCCGTCGCTGGGACTGACCTCCCACTGCCCGGCGTGGTGCGTTTCGCGTTCGGGGGCGGCGAGTGAGTATGGAGACATGAGCACACGTACTCGTCCGGCGGGTCTGGTCATCGCTCTCGCGCTCTGCGGCGTGCTGGCCGCCGGATGCGGCGAGGAGGACGTCGTCGCCGAGGACCCGGAGACGACGGCCCAGCCCTCCGAGCAGCCGTCGACGCTGCCCCGCACCTCCGGGCTGATCACGCTCGCGGCCCCGGCAGAGGGCGCGACGGTGTCGGGCAGCTTCGAGGCCACGGGCAAGGCCAACTCTCCCGAGGCGAACGTGCCGTGGGAGATCCGGGACACCTCCGGTGCGACGGTGCTCGAGGGGCACGCGACCGCGGAGGGCTGGATGGACAAGCTCTACCCGTGGACGACGACGGTCGACGTCTCCGAGCTCGAGCCCGGGACCTACCTCTTCATCGCTCGCACCGACGACACCTCCGACGGCGAGGGGAAGCCTTCGGAGGAGGTTGGCGCCCGGATCACCGTCGAATAGGACATCATCGCTACCGTGATCCTCACCGAACGGCAGCTCAACCGGACCCTCCTGCTCCGCCAGCACCTGCTCTCGCGGGTCTCGCTCACCCCTGCCGAGATGATCGAGCACCTGATCGGCCTGCAGGCGCAGGAGCAGCTGCCGCCCTTCATGGCGCTGGCCGCCCGGCTGGAGTCGTTCGACCCCTACGCGGTCAGCGCCCAGCTCGAGTCGAGCGCGCTGGTCAGGCTCTCCACCCTGCGCTCGACGATCCACATGCACACCGCCGCCGACGCCGCGCTGATCAGGGCGTGGGCCCAGCCCGTCCACGACTTCTACACCCAGCGGATCGAGATCGTCCGCCCGGCGGCGCAGCTGGAGGGCTTCGCGGCCGCCGTCGAGGACGTACTCGCTCTCGGTGCGCTGCCCAACGCCTCCCTGGAGGCCGGGTTGGTCGAGCACTTCCCGGGCGTCCCGGCCAAGGCCCTGGGCCTGCGGGCGCGCAACGAGCTGCCGCTGGTCCAGCTGCCGCCGCGGGGTCTGTGGAAGGGCTCGGGCGGGCTGGTCTACGACCTGCTGCCGCGCTGGACCGGTGTGCCCCCGGTGATCGCCGACGACGTCGTCCGGGACCTGGCCCCCGAGATCGTCCGCCGCTACCTGCTCGCCTTCGGGCCCGCGACCGCCGCCGACATCACCGCGTGGTCCTCGTTGACGCGACTGGGCCCGGTGGTCAAGCGGATCGAGGGCCTGGTGACCTACCGCGACGAGGCCGGCAAGACCCTCTACGACCTGCCGGACGCTCCGCTCGCCACCGGCGAGGAGCATGCACCGGTGCGGCTGCTGGGGAAGTTCGACAACGTCTGGCTCTCGCACGCCAACCGGGAGCGGATCACCGCCGAGGGGACCCGGAAGGAGTGGGCCTTCGGTGGTGGCGGCTCGGTCATCATCGCCGGCGGCCACCTCATCGGTCTGTGGAAGCCGGTCGACGGCAAGGTGGAGGTCCTCAAGCTGCTGCGCGACCTCACCCCCGACGAGCGTGACGAGCTCGCCGAGGAGACCGTGCGCGTCGAGTCGCTGCTCGTGACCTGACGCCGGAACTATCCAGTAGGAGCGGGGCGGACGGCCCGCGTAGCATGGAGGCATCAGCCTCGTGACGAGAAAGGGCCCGCTCCGGGCATCCATGACCGATCGACACCCAAGTCCGCAACCGATCGACACCGCTACGACCAAGCACACCGTGGTCGTTCCGAACAGCGTCGACATGGTGACCGTCCTCGGCCCGGCCGATGAGCACCTCGGGATCATCGAGGCACACTTCGACGCCGACGTGCACGTACGCGGCAACCGGATCACCCTCCACGGCGCCCCGAGCGAGATCGCGATGATCGAGCGGGTCCTGGAGGAGCTGGTCCAGATCATCCGCACCGGCCAGGGCGTGAGCGGCGAGACCGTCGAGCGTGTGATCAGCATGCTCCAGGCCGACACCACGGAGAAGCCTGCCGATGTGCTGAGCCTCAACATCCTCTCCAACCGTGGCCGCAGCATCCGTCCCAAGACGCTCAACCAGAAGCGCTACGTCGACGCGATCGACAAGCACACGATCACCTTCGGCATCGGCCCCGCCGGCACCGGAAAGACCTACCTCGCGGTCGCCAAGGCGGTGCAGGCGCTGCAGTCCAAGCAGGTCAACCGGATCATCCTCAGCCGGCCCGCGGTCGAGGCAGGGGAGAAGCTGGGCTTCCTGCCCGGCACCCTGACCGAGAAGATCGACCCTTACCTGCGCCCGCTCTACGACGCGCTGCACGACATGATGGACCCGGAGATGATCCCCAAGCTGATGGCGTCGGGGACCATCGAGGTCGCCCCGCTCGCGTTTCTCCGCGGACGCAGCCTCAACGACTCCTTCATCATCCTCGACGAGGCGCAGAACACCACGCCCGAGCAGATGAAGATGTTCCTGACCCGGCTCGGCTTCGGCTCCAAGATCGTGGTCACCGGTGACGCCACCCAGACCGACCTCCCCTCGGGGCAGAGGTCGGGGCTGCGGGTCGTCGAGGGCATCCTCGAGGACGTCAAGGACATCAGCTTCAACAACCTGACCAGCCACGACGTCGTCCGTCACCGGCTGGTCGCGAAGATCGTCGCCGCCTACGAGGAGCACGACGTGCAGACTCAGGCCAAGCGCGAGCGGGCCTTCGGAGACGAGCGATGAGCACCGAGATCATCAACGAGTCCGAGCAGGAGATCGACGTCGAGCACGTCGCCAAGCTCGCCCGGTTCCTGCTCGAGCAGCTGCGGGTGCACCCGCAGGCCGACCTCCGGATCAAGTTCGGCGACGAGGCCACGATCACCGAGCTCAACGAGCGCTACTTCGACACCGAGGGCCCGACCGACGTGCTCTCCTTCCCCGGCGACGAGCTCCTTCCGGGCCGCCTCGACGAGGAGCCGGAGGAGGGCGACCTGGGCGATATCATCATCGCCCCGACGATCGCGGCCAAGCAGGGCGAGGCAGCCGGCCACGGCACCGTGGCGGAGATAGAGCTGCTGACCACCCATGGCATCCTCCACCTGCTCGGCTACGACCATGTCGACCCCGACGAGCACGCCGAGATGTTCGGGCTGCAGGCCAAGCTGCTCAAGGCCTGGGGCTCGACCGCCACAGCACCCGAGTAGGAGCACGAACCAACACCCATGGACGATGCGAGGCTGCTGATCGCAGCCGCAGTTCTGGTCCTCATCGCCGGCCTCTTCTCCGCCGCCGACGCGGCGCTCAGCGCCTTCTCCCGCGCCCGGGCCGCCGAGCTCGTCTCCGAGGGCCGCGCCGGCGCCAAGCGTCTGGTGGCGGTGGTCGGTGACCCGGCCCGCTACCTCAACACGGTGCTGCTGCTGCGGCTGCTGTGCGAGATCGGGGCCACCGTGCTGGCCGCGCTATGGGCCTACGACCTCTACCAGGGCCGCTGGTGGCCCACGGTGCTCACCACGACCGCGACGATGACCGTGGTCTCCTTCGTCGTCATCGGTGTCGGGCCGCGTACGCTCGGACGCCAGCACCACGAGGGCATCGCGCTGGCCGTCGCCGGCCCGATCGGAGTCATCGCCACCGTCCTGGGCCCGATCCCGAGCCTGCTGATCATGCTCGGTAACGCCCTCACCCCCGGCAAGGGCTTCCGCAAGGGACCGTTCTCGACGGAGACCGAGCTGCGCGAGCTCGTCGACATCGCCGAGGCCAGCGACCTGATCGAGGCCGAGGAACGCCGGATGATCCACTCGGTCTTCGAGCTCGGCGACACCCGTGCCCGCGAGGTGATGGTGCCCCGCGGTGACATCGTCTTCCTGGAGCGCCGCAAGACCCTGCGCCAGGCGCTGTCGCTGTTCCTGCGCTCGGGCTACTCCCGGATGCCGGTGATCGACGAGAGCCTCGACGACATCATCGGGATGGTCTACCTCAAGGACGTCGTCGCCCGGGACTTCGAGGCGCCCGAGGTCGAGACCACCCAGCGGGTCGAGTCGCTGATGCGGCGGCCGACCTGGGTGCCCGACTCCAAGCCGGTCGACGAGCTGCTCGCCGAGATGCAGAAGCATCGGCAGCACATCGCGGTCGTCGTCGACGAGTACGGCGGCACCGCCGGCCTGATCACCATCGAGGACATCCTGGAGGAGATCGTCGGCGAGATCACCGACGAGTACGACATCGAGGACCGCGAGCCCCTCCACCTCGGTGACGGCTCCTGGCGGGTGCCCTCCCGCTTCCTGGTCAGCGACCTCGAGGAGCTCATCGGGTTCCCCGTGGAGGAGGACGACGTCGACTCCGTGCGCGGCCTGATGGCCAAGCATCTCGGCCTCGTGCCCATCCCCGGCACCGAGGTCGAGGCGCACGGACTCCGCTTCGTGGCCGAGGAGGCTGCCGGCCGGCGCAACCGGATCGGTACCGTACGCATCAGCGCCGTCGTCCCGGACGAGCCCGAGGCCGACGACGAGGACGAGCAGAGCGAGAAGACGGACCGCGTGAAGCCGGAGCGGTCCAGGACGGACCGGTCCAAGGCGGACCGGGTGAAGACGGACAGGACGAAAGAGGCCCATGCCTGAGCAGAGTGAGCTGTCGGCGGAGGACCGCAAGCTGGTGACCCTGGCCCGCGCGACGCGTGCCCGCACCGGCGCGGCCGAAGGAGCAGCCGTACGCGACCTCGACGGCCGCACCTACGCCGCCGCCACCGTGGATCTGCCCTCGCTCCAGGTCTCCGCGATCGGCGTCTGCGTGGCGATGGCGGTGGCCTCCGGCTCCAAGGGCCTCGAGGCCGTCGTCGTGCTCGGCGAGGCCGAGGCGCCGGCCGCTGGCGACCTGGCGGCCGTCAAGGAGTTCGCCGGCGAGGACGTCCCGGTCCTGCTCGGCGACCCGCGCGGCACGCTGGTCGCCTCCGCGCGCTCATGACCCCGAGCCGGTGCGGCGCGCGGTGAGGGCCGCGTGCAGCAGCGGCAGGTCCTCGGCGCGGGTCGCGTCCAGGCCGGTCAGCTCGGCCACCCGCCGGATCCGGTTGTCGACGGTGTTGGGATGGACGTGCAGCGCCGAGGCGGTCCGGCGGCGGTTGAGCCCGCTCGCCAGGAAGACCTGCAAGGTCTCGCCGAGGTCGTCGTGGCCCTCGAGCGGGTCGAGCAACGTCTCGAGCAGGTCCCGGCCGGCTCCGGCTCGGGACAGCTGGTGCTCGAGCACCACGTCGACCAGCCGGTAGAGCCCCGGCGGTCTGCCCAGCTGCCGCGCGACCTCGAGGACCTCGCGCGAGAGACGTGCCGCCTTCGGGACCTCGGACGGTGCCGCGACGGTGACGCCGACGTGGATGTCGGCCCCCGCGGCGCGGCGTACGTCGGCCAGGATCCGCTCCAGCCGAACGATGTCCGTCGCGGAGCTCTCGTCGGGGGCCGTCGGGAGCGGGATCAGTGCCTGACCACCGTCGGTGGCCGGGATCCAGAGCACCGTCTCGCGGTAGTGCCTGCTCAGCTCCTCGTGGATGCGCCGCAGCTTCCACCGGGCGGCCACGAGCGGGTCGATGTCCGGGTCCGACTCGTCGGGGTGTGCGCCGGCCGCCAAGGTGGCGACCAGGTAGGAGGCGGGCAGCACCATCCCGGCACGGCCGGCCGCCTCGTGGATGTCCCCACCCTCCACCAGGGTGTTGACCAGGAGCGTCCGTGAGGCCGCCTGCTCGGCCAGTGCGGTCCTGGTGTGCTGGGCGTACCCGGCCGCCACAGCTACGGCGATGTGCTCGAGGAAGCTCATCGCGATGCGCAGCACGGCGTGCACCGTCTCCACCTCCTCGGGTTGCGCCCCGGCGAGCGCCGTGTCCGCACAGACCCGCACCCCGCGGTGGTAGGCGGCGACCACCATCTCGAACGGCACGCCCTCCTCGGCACGGCGTGCGGCCGACTCGGCCAGGTCCGCCAGCGCCGCGTCGGCAGGCCGTCCGTCGGTGTCGAGCGCAGCCACGAAGAGCCGGATGGCACGCACCACGACCCGGCGTACGTCTCCTTGGAGCAGGTCGGTGGGCAGACGGGCATAGACGGGCAGCTCCGCCATGAGCACACGGAGCACCTCGTCGGTCAGCTCGGGGGTCCGGGTCGACAGGATCTGGGTGACCTCGTGGCCGCCGATGAGCCAACTGCTGGGACCTGTCACAAGGCCATCGTGACAGACGGTGACGTGCCTTGCCCTCACCGTTGTGATCTGTCACAGCCCCCGCCGGGAAACTCTGGCTCCGGTCCCACCTCAGAGCACCGGCGTGGTGCCCCAGCATCGTGGGGACGGCTCTTCGGCCGTGACGACGATCTGGGAGGAAGAGATGAGACGGTACGTACGGCATGGTGCGGCCCTGCTGGGAGCGATTGCGGCAACGGTCGCCCTGGTCATCGGGCCGGGCGGAGCGGCGCCGGCCTCGGCGGCCGGTTCGGTGAAGATGGTCGCCCTCGGTGACTCCTCGGCCGCGGGCCCGCTGGTGGGGACCCAGAGCAGCCTGGACTGCCTGCGCTCGACCTCGAACTGGCCGACCGTCGCCGCCCGGGCGCTCGGCGCACAGCTCACCGACGTGACCTGCTCGGGTGCGACGACCGCCGACCTGACCGGACGGCGGTTCGGCTACATCGCCCCGCAGGTCGACGCGGTCACCGCCGACACCGACATCGTCACGCTGGCGATCGGCGCCAACGACATCAACATGGGCGGCACCGTGGTCGGCTGCACCCAGCCGCTGCCCGAGCCGCTCGGCGTCTCGTGCAAGTCGTGGATGACGGCGGGCGGGGACACCACCGACGCCCAGCTCGCGGCCGTCCAGCCGAAGATCGTCGATGTGGTCAACCGGATCCAGACCAGGGCGCCCGGGGCCACCGTCCACCTGGTCGGCTACCTGCGCTACTGGGACGCGACCGGCTGCTATCCGACCGACCCGATCTGGACCGTCGACGCCCAGTGGCTGCAGTCCATCTTCGACCGGACCAACGCGATGATCCGTCGGGCAGCAGTCGAGAGCGGGGCGACCTACATCGACATCGCCACGCCGAGCACCGGCCACGGTGTCTGCGCCCCTTACGCGAGCAAGTGGGTCGAGGGTCTCATCCCCACCAGCGCCGCGGCGCCCTACCACCCCAACCAGAGCGGCATGGACGCGGCCGGAGCCGTCGTCGCCGCGGCGATCGGCCGGTAGGTCCTAGCGAGCGGCTCGGTGCCCGCCCGTGCCGCCGGCCCCGCCGGACTCGGCGAGGAGCGGGAGGGTGCCGAGCTCGATCGTGACGTGGATACCGTCCTCGTCACGGTAGGCGGTGAGGCCGTTCATCGTGGCCATGTCGACGCCCTTCTCGCGCATGTGCACCACGATCTGGTCGATCGCCAGCGCGAGCCGTGCCTGGGACACGGACTTGTTGCGCCACTTGACCTGGTTCTCGGTGAAGTAGGGGGTTGCCTTCTCGGCGAGCGTTGCCACAGCGTCACGGTGGGCAGCACTGGACATGGGACCCTCCAGGGTGCGCGATATGGGGGGAGTCGACGGGAGCAGTCGGGGCTTGCGACTGTAAGCGAACTGACCAAAAAATCGAAACCGGAGATCCATTGCGAGCGTAAAGTGGAGCGAGTGACGGGTGAGACTGGTTGGGAACGACACAACGAGGCCGTCGAGCGGCTGACGACCTCCTACGCGAAGATCCCCGACGGGGCACCCGTCAGGCTCGCCAAGCGCACCACCAACCTCTTCCGGGCCCGGGCCGCGACCAGCGCCCCGGGCCTCGATGTCTCCGGGCTGGGTGGTGTGATCGAGGTCGACGCCGAGGCGGGCACCGCCGACGTACAGGGCATGTGCACCTACGAGGACCTGGTCGACGCCACCCTGGCGTACGGGATGATCCCCTACGTCGTCCCGCAGCTGCGCACGATCACCCTCGGCGGCGCAGTGACGGGCATGGGCATCGAGTCGACGAGCTTCCGCAACGGCATGCCGCACGAGTCGGTGCTGGAGATGGACATCCTCACCGGCTCGGGGGAGATCGTCACGACCCGTCCCGGTGAGGACCTCTTCGACACCTTCCCCAACTCCTACGGCTCCCTCGGCTACGCCACCCGGCTCAAGATCAAGCTGGAGAAGGTGCCGGGATACGTCGCGCTGCGACACGTACGCTTCGACGACCTCGGCCTGCTCACGAAGACGATCGCGCAGATCACCGAGACCAGGACGTACGAGGGTGAGCGGGTCGACGGGCTCGACGGGGTCGCGTTCGAGCCGGGGGAGTACTACCTGACGCTGGCGACCTGGACCGAGAGTGCGACGCAGACGCCCAGCGACTACGGCGGCCAGCAGATCTACTACCGGTCGATCCAGCAGCGAGACACCGACCTCCTGACGACCTACGACTACCTGTGGCGCTGGGACACCGACTGGTTCTGGTGCTCGGGGGCCTTCGGCGCGCAGAACAAGTACCTGCGCCGCGTCTGGCCCCGCCGACTGCGGCGCTCCGACGTCTACATGAAGCTGGTCGGCCTGGACCGGAGGTTCGGCATCGCCGACAAGCTCGACGCGCGTGCCGGGCGGCTGCTGCGGGAGCGGGTGATCCAGGACATCGAGGTCCCGGTGGAGAACCTCCCGGCCTTCCTGGAGTGGTTCGACGCCGAGATCGGGATGCGGCCGGTGTGGCTGTGTCCGCTGGTCTCCACAGGCATCTCGACAGGCTCGATGACCGAAGAACCCCGCAAGTGGCCGACCTACCCGCTCGAGGCCGGCCGGACGTACGTCAACGTCGGCTTCTGGGGCACGGTCCATGTCGGTCCCAGCGCCGTCAACGCCCCGAAGAACCGGGCGATCGAGACGCAGGTGCACGAGCTCGGCGGGCATAAATCGCTCTACTCCGAGGCGTTCTACGACAAGGATGTCTTCGACGCGCTCTACGACGGGGACAACCTCGCGGCCGTGAAGGCGAGGTATGACCCCGGCAACCGGTTGACCGATCTGTACAGCAAGGCGGTGAAGAGACTGTGAACCATATTGCAGAGACCATCAACGAACTCTTCGACGGTGGGCTGCCGATCAAGCTCACCGCGTACGACGGCAGCGTGGCCGGCGACAGGGACTCCGAGTTCGGCATGGAGATCCTCAACCCACGCGGGCTCGCGTTCCTGCTGACCGCGCCGGGCGACCTCGGTCTGGCCCGTGCCTACGTCAGTGGTGACATGGCCCTCCATGGCATCCATCCGGGCGACCCCTACCCGCTCCTGAACCTGATCCTGGACAAGACCGACTTCAAGCGGCCCAGCCCTCGCGAGACGATCGACCTGGTCCGCACCCTCGGGGTGACCAACTTCGTCCCGCCGAAGCCACCGCCGCAGGAGCATCTGCCCGCGTGGCGGCAGCGGGCCGAGAACGTACGCCACCTCTCCGGGCGCGCGCTCAGCGCACTGCCGTGGACGAGGCACTCGCCGGAGCGCGACGCCGACGCGATCCACCACCACTACGACGTCTCCAACGCCTTCTACGAGTACGTCCTGGGCCCATCGATGACCTACACCTGCGCCCTCTACCCGACCGACGACGCCACCCTCGAGGAGGCGCAGGCGGCCAAGTACGACCTGATCTGCCGCAAGCTCGGGCTCGAGCCCGGGATGCGGCTGCTCGACATCGGCTGTGGCTGGGGCGGGATGGTGCGTCACGCCGCCAAGCACTACGGGGTGAAGGCGCTCGGCGTGACCCTGTCGCGCGAGCAGGCCAACTGGGCCCAGCAGGCGATCAAGACCGACGAGCTCGACGACGTCGCCGAGGTGCGCTTCTCCGACTACCGCGACGTGGTCGAGGGGGGCTTCGACGCCGTCAGCTCCATCGGGCTCACCGAGCACATCGGCGTGGCCAACTACCCGTCCTACTTCGGCTCCATCAAGGACAAGCTGCGCGACGGCGGCCGGCTGCTCAACCACTGCATCACGCGTCCCGACAACGTCTCGCGGGCGACCGGAGCCTTCATCGACCGCTACATCTTCCCCGACGGCGAGCTGATCGGCTCGGGGACGATCGTCTCCGCCATCGAGAACACCGGCCTCGAGGTGCAGCACCACGAGAACATCCGGGTCCACTACGCCAAGACGCTCACCGCGTGGAACGCCAACCTCCGCGACAACTGGGACGCCTGCGTCGACGAGGTCGGCCTCGGCACCGCGAAGGTCTGGGGGATCTACATGGCCGGTTCCCGGATCGGCTTCGAGCGCAACAACATCCAGCTCCACCACGTGCTCGCGACCAAGACGGTCGACGGCGTCTCGGGCTACCCGCTGCGGCACACCTTCTGAGCGACGGAATGGGCGAAAGTGGCAGGTCGGACAGCGATCCGCCTGCCACTTTCGCCCACTCCTCGATCGCCTCAGATCGCGGCTGGCCCTCCGCCGATGCCGATCTCGTTGCCGTCGGGGTCGCGGAAGACGATCTTGCGCACTCCGTTCTCGTAGGTCTCCTCCGAGGCCGGTCGCAGCCCTCGGTCGGCGAGCGTGGCCAGGCGGGTGTCGAGGTCGTCGACGAAGAGGGTGACGAACCCGTGGCCGGCGATGTCCGGCTTCTGCTCGATGTAGACGTAGCGGTGCTCGGCCGCCTCGAAGACGACCTCGACCTCGTTCGGGTGGAACGCGGCCTCGCCGAGCAGCTTCTCGTACCACGGCACGGCGGCGGCGATGCTGGTCACCGGGATGCCCGCGAAGAGGTCGACCATGTCAGAACCTCCACCGGGTCGCGGCGTACGGCTCGACGCACTGGACCGCGTGGGCCGAGGTGGCCTCGAGCCGGTGCACGTGCCACGGCGCGGGGCCGGCGCTCTGGGCGTTGAACGGCGCGGTCAGCGCGTCGCCGGACTCGTGGACCTCGGCCGGCCAGCCTTCGTCGTGGTAGCGCTTCGCCACGCGGGCGAGGTCCTCACCCAGCACCCGGGTGGCGGCGCCCTCGACCACCAGGTCGAACTCGCGCACCGACAGCGACATGGCACAGCGCGGGTCGTGCGCGAGGTTGCGGCCACGGCGGGTCTTCGGCCCGGTGACGAGGTGGAAGGCGCCGTCGAACCAGATCGCGCCCACCGCGTTCACGTGCGGACCGCCGTCGTCGTTGATCGTGCTCACCCAGGTCGTGTAGCGCCCCGGCTCGCCCTCCTGAGACCCGGGCCCCTGGTCGAACCCGGCCTCCAGCCGCCTGGTCACCTCCTCCCAGGACATCGGTGGCGCGTCGTACATCTCGGCGAGGTTGTAGGTCTCCATGAGCTGTCTCCTTCGACTGGACAGGACTATTCACCTGCTCCACGAACGAGTCACGCCCAATTCGACAGTGCGCTGATGCGGGCGGGGGCGCCCGGCGCGGATAACCTTGAGCTGATGAGTGTCAAGGCCCAGCAGTACGCCGCGGAGGTGCTGCGGCGCGAGCAGATCACGCCCCACCTCGTACGCCTGGTGCTCGGCGGTCCCGGGCTGGCCGGGTTCGAGTCCACCGGGATCCCGGACGAGTGGGTCGGCCTGATCGTGCCGGGACAGTTCCAGTCGCGCTACTACACCGTGCGGTCGTGGCAGGAGGGTGAGCTGACCCTCGATGTCGTCGTCCACGACGTCGGTCTGGTGACCGAGTGGGCCACGCGTCTCGACCCGGTGGGACAGACCGTCACGATCACCGAGCCCAAGGGCTCCTACGCCGTGCCGGAGGCCGCCGAGTGGCTGCTGCTGGTCGGCGACCTGACGGCGATGCCGGCCATGGCGCGGATCGCCGAGACCACCGCCCTGCCGACCCGGATCTGGGCCGAGGTGCCCGACGACCTGCCCGGATACCTCCCCGAGTCCGCCGAGGTCACCTGGTCGGCGCCGCCCTCGGAGACCTCGTCCGACCTGGCCGCGGCCGTGGAGAAGATCGAGTGGCCGGCCGGCGACGGCTACTTCTGGATGGCCGGTGAGTCGAGCCAGATGCGGGCGATCCGCAAGCATCTGATGCGGGAGCGCAAGCTCGACTCGCACGCCTACGACGTGATGGGCTACTGGCGCGGAGGCGGCCAGAAACGGCAGCCGCGCGCGGTCGATCCCGGACCGGTGTGGCGCGAGGGCAAGGCCCAGGGGCTCACCGACGAGCAGATCTGGCAGCGATACGACGAGCAACAGGAGCAGCAGTGACCGAGCCAGCTTTCCGGAGCGGCTTCGTGTCGTTCGTCGGACGTCCCAACGCGGGCAAGTCGACCCTGACCAACGCACTGGTGGGTACGAAGGTGGCGATCACCTCCGACAAGCCGCAGACGACGCGCACCGTGGTCAAGGGCATCGTCCACCGCCCCGACGGCCAGCTGATCCTGGTCGACACCCCCGGCATCCACCGGCCGCGTACGCTGCTCGGCGAGCGGCTCAACGACCTGGTCGAGGCGACCTGGACCGAGGTCGACGTGGTCGCGATCTGCTTCCCCTGCAACGAGAAGATCGGCCCCGGTGACCGCCGGATCGCCGAGAACGCCAACAAGCTCAAGAAGGGCATCAAGCGGGTCGCGGTCGCCACCAAGACCGACCTCGCCACTCCCGAGCAGATCGGCGAGCACCTGATGTCGATCCAGGCGCTGGGCCAGGAGCTGGGCATCGAGTGGGCCGAGATCGTGCCCGTCTCCAGCGTCGGCGGCGACCAGGTCGATCTCCTCGCCGACCTGCTCATCAAGCTGCTCCCCGAGGGGCCGCCGCTCTACCCCGACGGCGAGCTCACCGACTCTCCCGAGGAGATCATCGTCGCCGAGCTCATCCGCGAGGCAGCCCTGGAGGGCGTACGCGACGAGCTCCCGCACTCCATCGCCGTCGTCGTCGAGGAGATGCGCCTGCGCGAGGACCGCCCGGAGAACAAGCCGCTGATGGACATCCACGCCTTCCTCTACGTCGAGCGCGACTCCCAGAAGGGCATCGTGATCGGCCACAAGGGGTCCCGGCTCAAGGACGTCGGCCAGCGCGCCCGCCTGCAGATCAAGGAGCTGCTCGGGATGCCGGTCTACCTCGACCTGCACGTCAAGATCGCCAAGGACTGGCAGCGCGACCCGCGTCAGCTGCGCAAGCTGGGCTTCTGAGGCCTGTTGATCAGCTCGGCGCCCAGCAGATCCCGTACGACTGCCCGCCCTGCCACTGCTCGGCGCTGGGGAACTCCCAGGACCACTCGTACTTGAGCGGGTCGTCGGCGACCTCGGCGGCAGCGGCCTTGCAGTCCTCGGCGCCGGCGCTGTTGACCTTCGACTCGCCGGGGTACTTGCCGGAGCCGAGGTCGATGACCGACAGCGCGCGCCAGGAGTGCTTCAGGGAGCACGGGACGCGCTTGAACGAGTCGGACTTCGGCGAGGCGGTGCCGCACATCCGGAACGGCTCGGCGGTGTCGGAGTCGCCCAGGACGCCCTTCATGTTGCCCTTGAGCGTCATCAGGGCCTTCGGGCCGGCGATGCCGATGACGTCGCAGCGGAACCAGTTGGCGCCCGCCTCGGACTCCTTGATCGTCGGCGTGAACCAGACCGGGCGCAGCATCGAGAGCCGCAGGTCGTCGGCGTTGCCACCGAGATACTTGGTGACCTTGTTCGGGCACGCCTCCGCGACCTGGGCCGCGACCTGCTCCGAGTCCACCGCGACCAGGTGGCCGTCGACCACGTTCTTCAGCCGGCCCACGGCGTAGGTCTGGGTGGTGTGCTTGCCCTTGCAGGACACCGCGGTGCCGCCGGCGGTCGGGGCCAGCGCCTCCTCGTAGCTGAGGTTGTAGCAGGCGCCCTCCTTGGGGGACGGCGCAGCAGATGCCGACGGGGACGGAGGGGCCGAGGATGCCGAGGGCGCGGCCTCCGGCTCGCCTCCGCCACATCCGGCCAGAGCCATGGCTCCGACGACGACGAGAGCCCCCCAAAGCTTGTGTCGCATGCTCACTCCTCTGTCACCGCCCAGCAGACCGCCCAGCGGTTGCCGGCCTTCCACTCCTTCTCTCCGAACCATGTGTACCCGTAGTCGAAGCTTTCCGGGTAACCCAACCAGGCCTGGACCGAGCCCTTGCAGTACTGCGCGGCCTTCTTCTTGGACTCCGCCACACCGAGGAACGGCGTCTTGTCCTCGCCCAGCTTGATGGTCGTCACCGCCCGCATCTGGTGCGGGTCGGAGCAGGGCACCTTCGCGGAGGTGACCGACTTGCCCTGTGCGCACACCATCCAACGGTCCTCGATGTCCTCGATGTTCTTGACCTTGAGGAGGTTGCGGGTGGTGGTCGGCAGGTCGACGTACTCGGCGCCCTGCTGGCCGCCGCCGACCACGTCGCAGCGGATCCAGCGCGCGCCCTCGTCCCAGGCCTTCTCCGACGGGCCGAAGTAGACGTGGGAGAGCATCGAGCGCATCAGCACGCTCTGGTTGGTGCCGACGTACTTCTCCAGCAGCTTGCGGCACTGGCTGAAGGCCCACTCGTTGACCTTCTCGTCGCCGTACTCGGCGTCCTTGAACTCGTCCGGGAGCGGTCCGGCGCCGAAGGTCTCGGCGTTGTGCGGCTCGTCGCAGCCCACGTACTCGTCGAAGTTGTAGGCCTCGGCGACGTCCTCGTGGGTGAGGTTGCGGCACTTGCCGACCTCGGGGAGCGCCGTCGAGTCAACCTGCTTCGGGTCCTCGCCCTTGGCGGCCGCTCGATCGCCGCCGCACCCGCTGAGCGCGAGGGCGGCGAGCGCCACGATGACGACGGACAAGGAGGTCGTACGTCTGGGGGTATGGCCGATCACGGGGACCGACTCTACTTGCGAACCCATGAGCGGGCCGAAAGGAGAGATCAGTCCAGGACGGCGGCCAGCGTCGCTCCGAGCTCGTACGCCGCCTCGACATGCGCGTCCTCGACGTCTCCGAGGACGTCGAGGATGTCGAAGGACTGGGCCCAGCCCAGCGCGCCGACGATGGACTGCACCGAGCGGATCGCGCCGGTGGTGTCGTAGCGGCCGTGGACGTAGAGACCGTAGGGCCGCTTCGCGGTCTCTCCGGCGGACTCCCCGGCCGCCCCGGCTGCTCCCGACGGATCGAGCGCGCCGCCGACGGCCAGGAAGGTCGAGTCGAAGAAGTGCTTGAGGGCACCCGACATGTAGCCGAAGTTGGCGCTCGTGCCGAGCACGTAGCCGTCGGCGGCCAGGACGTCCTCGGCCGTCGCCTCCAGCGCGGGACGTACGACGACCTCGACGCCCTCGATCTCAGGATCGTTGGCGCCGGAGACCACCGCATCGGTCAGCCGCTGCAGCGACCGGGTGGGGGAGTGGTGGACGACGAGCAGGCGCGGCATCAGCCGGCTGCCAGACGGCGGCCGGTGACCTCCTTGGGGTGCAGTCGCACCCACAACGGACGAGATCCGGCGGGCCAGGCGTGGAGGTTCTTGACGACGTCGGGGATCTGGTCCTCGCGGTAGAGGATCTCCGCACGGCCCTTGAACTGCACCGACCAGCCCACGTGGGTGTCCGGGTCGAGGTCGTCGACCAGCAGGGCGACCGCACTCTCGTCGATCTGCTCGGCCATCGAGGAGTGGGCCGAGGTGCGGATCCAGACCGACTTCTCGTGCACCACGTGGTTCACGGGCAGCACCACCGGGCCGCGTGGTCCGTTCCAGCCGATCCGGGAGACCTGGGTGTCCGTCGCGAGCCGCCAGGACTCCTCGACCGTGAGCTCTTCCAGTTGGGCCACGCCCGTTCCTCCACTTCGTCGTCGGTTCGGTGCCAGTCTGCCAGTTCTGTTCTGTTATTGTTACCGAGTCATGATGCGCAGCCTCCTCCTTAGCTGCCGCAGCGGGGTCTGAGAAGCCGGACTCCCTCGCTGCGGAGGTCTTTCGCGTGCCGGCGTCCACTCAAGCGTGGTCTCGACAAGCTCGACCACCGATCCAGCGAGGACTCCATGACCAACCTGAGCAACGCCCGCAACCAGCAGAAGCCGTCGGGGATGCCGCATCAGCGCTACCGCGCGTTCGTGCCCGTCGACGTACCCGACCGCACCTGGCCCGCCAAGAAGATCACGAAGGCTCCGCGCTGGCTCTCCACCGATCTGCGTGACGGCAACCAGGCCCTGATCGACCCGATGACGCCGGCCCGCAAGCTGCGGATGTTCGAGCTGCTGGTCGCGATGGGCTACAAGGAGATCGAGGTCGGCTTCCCGAGCGCGAGCCAGACCGACTTCGACTTCGTGCGCAAGCTGATCGAGGAGGACCGGATCCCCGATGACGTACAGATTTCGGTCCTGACCCAGGCGCGCGAGGACCTCATCGCGCGCACCGCCGAGTCGATCGCCGGCGCCCCGCGCGCCACGATCCACCTCTACAACGCCACCGCCGAGCTGTTCCGTCGGGTCGTGTTCAACGTGACCCCGGCCGAGTGCATCGGGATCGCGGTGCGCGGCACCGAGATGGTGATGAAGTACGCCGAGGAGCACGTCCCCGAGCTGATCGGCACCGAGGACTTCGGCTACCAGTACAGCCCGGAGATCTTCACCCAGACCGACACCGACTACGCGCTCGAGGTCTGCGAGCGGGTCTCCGACGTGTGGCAGCCGGAGGCCGGCCGGGAGATCATCCTCAACCTGCCCGCCACGGTGGAGATGTCCACCCCGAACACCTACGCCGACCAGATCGAGTACTTCGGCCGCGGCCTGACCCGCCGCGAGCACTCCGCGATCTCGCTGCACCCGCACAACGACCGCGGCACCGCGGTCGCGGCCACCGAGCTGGGCCTGATGGCCGGCGCGGACCGCGTCGAGGGCTGCCTGTTCGGTCACGGCGAGCGCACCGGCAACGTCGACCTGGTCACCCTGGGCATGAACCTCTTCTCCCAGGGCATCGACCCGCAGATCGACTTCACCGTCGGCGGTGGCATCGACGAGATCCGCCGCACCGTCGAGTACGTCACCAACATCAACGTCCACCCGCGCCACCCCTACGCCGGCGACCTGGTCTACACCGCCTTCTCCGGCTCCCACCAGGACGCCATCAAGAAGGGCCTGGAGGATCTCGACCGGATCGCCGCCGAGGCCGGCAAGCCGACCAGCGAGATCCCGTGGGAGGCGCCCTACCTGCCCATCGACCCCAAGGACGTCGGCCGCACCTACGAGGCGGTCATCCGGGTCAACAGCCAGTCCGGCAAGGGCGGCGTCGCCTACCTGCTCAAGACCGAGCACTCCCTGGACCTGCCGCGTCGCGCGCAGATCGAGTTCTCGCGTGTGGTCCAGCAGCACACCGACTCCGAGGGCGGCGAGGTCAGCCCCGAGGAGATCTGGTCGATCTTCTCGGCTGAGTACCTCGAGCGCGAGGAGCCGTACGCCCTGGAGAGCTGGTCCTCGGTCACCGACGCCGAGGGTGGCGACGAGCAGGTCGTCGACCTGAGAGTGCGCGGTGAGGAGCGCACCTACAAGGGCGTCGGCAACGGCCCGGTGGCCGCCTTCGTCGACGCGCTGAAGGAGGCCGGTGCCGAGATCCGGGTCCTCGACTACGCCGAGCACGCTCTCTCAGCCGGTGGCGACGCGGCCGCGGCTGCGTACGTCGAGTGTGAGATCGCCGGCGAGATCGTGTGGGGCATCGGCATCCACGAGAACATCGTCACCGCCTCCCTGCGGGCCGTCGTCTGTGCGGCCAACCGCGCCCAGGCGGTCACGATCCCGCAGCGCTGACGCCGGGCGCCGCTACGGGGTCACCCGCAGCGGCGCCGCCGCGCAGGCCGATGACCAGGCCCAGTGCGACGACGGCCGTGCCGAGCCAGACCATCGGGCCGGGCACGACCCCGTTGAGAGGTACGCCGAGGCCGGCCGCCGCCACGGGCACGACGCCGGTCAGCAGGCCGGCGCGCCCGGAACCGAGGCGCCCGACTGCGGTGAACCAGAGCAGGAAGGCGAGCGTGGTGACGACCACCGCCAGGTGGAGCGCCGCGAGCAGGTCGACGGTGTCGAGCGTGGTGACCGCCGCCGGTCCCTCCGTCACCACGCCCACGACGGCCATGCCGGCGGCCGCCATCCACACCGAGTGGAACGAGACCCCGAAGGCGCCCAGACGCCGCAGCGCCGGCACTGCCAGGAGCGTGAAGCCCGCCTCGCAGACGAGCACGAGGAGCGCGTAGCCGACGCCGGCCGCATCGGTCCGGCCGAAGCCCTGGACCAGGACGGCTCCCGTCGTCACGACGGTGGCCCCGAGGATGACCCCACGCGTGGGGAGGTTGCGGGTCGCGATCGCCGGGACGACCGCCAGCAGCATCGGGACCGCAGCCACGGCGACCCCGATCACCGCCGGTTCGGCATGGGCGACGCCCCGGACGACCCCGACGTTGAAGAGCACCAGCCCCACGGTCGCCACCCCGGCCAGCCAGAGCCACTCGCGGCCACGCGGGCGCGGCACCCGCCAGCCGGTGACGCGCGCGACCACGAGCAGGAGCAGGGCGGCGAGGGCGTAGCGGACCGACTGGAGGGTGAAGAGCGGGGCATCGGTGATCGCCGCCGAGACCGCGACGCTGCTGCCCACGCAGACCATCCCGGCCGCGGCGTACGCGATGCCGAGCAGGGCGCCACGGTGGGGCGATGCTCCGCCGGAGTCAGTGGCGGGGATGGCGGGGGTGTCTGGACGCGGGAGGGCATCGGTGCTCATGACTACGAGGTTCGCCCCGACTTGGTCTGGCAGACAGATCCAAGATCGACATGGCAGAGTGGACCAAGTGACCGGAGCGGACTTCCTCCAGCTCGACCCGGCCGGGGTGCCGCCGGGCGGGCTGGCTGCCTGGCTCACCGGCGCCCTGCGCGACGCGGTGGCCGACGGTCGGCTCGCGGTCGGCGCCCGGGTGCCGGCATCGCGCACCCTCGCCACCCAGCTCGGCGTCTCGCGCGGGGTGGTCGTCGAGGCGTACCAGCGGCTCACCGACGAGGGGCTGCTCTCCGCCCGCAGCGGGGGCGGCACGCGGGTGAGCGCGGTTCCCGGAGCCGTACGCCGCCTCGGTGCCGCGACGCGACTACCGACTCCCGAGCTGGACCTCTCCCCGGGAGTTCCGGACCTGTCCGCCTTCCCGCGAGCCGCTTGGGCGAAGGCGTCGCGGGAGGTGCTCGCCGAGGTCGGCAGCGCCGAGCTCGGCTATGGCGATCCGCGGGGCGTGCCGGCGCTCCGGGAGGCGCTCGCGGTCTGGCTGGGGCGTACGCGCGGCATCACCGTCTCGCCCGACGAGATCTTGGTGGTCAACGGTGTCGCCCAGGGGCTCGTGCTGATGGCGCGCTGGCTGGAGGAGCGCGGCCGGACCAGGATCGGCTTCGAGGAGCCGGGGTCCTACGGCGGCCGGGTGCACCTGCAGCGATGGGGGATGACGACGGTGCCGGTGCCGGTGGACGACGACGGCCTGGACGTGGCCGCGCTCGCCGTCAGCGGGGTCGACTCCGTCGTCGCCACGCCCGCCCACCAGTTCCCGACCGGGGTCGTGCTCTCACCGCAGCGGCGGCGGGAGCTGGTCGAGTGGGTCCGGGCGGCGCCGGACCGGCTGGTGGTCGAGGACGACTACGACGCCGAGCACCGCTACGACCGGCCGCCGGTCTCGGCGGTGAAGGTGCTCGCGCCCGACCGGGTCGTCCATCTCGGCAGCGTGTCCAAGACGCTCGCGCCGGCGATGCGGATCGGCTGGCTGATCGCCCCACCCGGCATGCACGAGGAGCTGGTCGAGGCTCGCTACTGGCTCGACCTGGCCAGCCCGGCACTGCCCCAGATCACCTTGGCGCGGATGCTCACCTCGGGTGCCTTCGAGCGGCACCTGAGGCTGGTGCGGCAGCGACACAAGGTCCGGCGCGACGCCCTGCTCGAGGCGCTCGCCGAGCATCTGCCCACCGTTCGGGTCCGGGGCGTCGCGGCCGGGCTGCACGTCCTGGCGACCCTTCCTGACGGTGTCGACGACGCGGCGGTCGCCGAGGCCGCGCTCGCGGCGGGCATCGCGGTCCATCCGCTGTCCCGGCACCGTCAGGGCGAGGGGCCGCCGGGTCTGGTGATCGGCTATGCGGCGACGACCCCGGATCGCCTTCGGGAGGCCGTCCGGCGGCTCGCGCCGCTGATCTCCTGACGGTCTCTCACGGATCTCCTAGGAGCCGACGTCGTACTTCGCGCAGAGGCCGATCCGGCTGCCGGAGTTCCACGCCGACTCGAACGGCGGCTTGAACATGGTCGCGTCCGACGGGCAGCCCGCCAGACCCTGGACGTTGGTCTCGGCCTGGTCGGGGTAGCTGTCGCCGGTCATCTCGAAGGTGTCGACGACGACGTAGTCGTGGGTGGTCCCGCAGCGGACGATCTTGTCGACGGTGCTGTCGATGCATGCGCGCAGGTCCGCCGGGGCCGGGATCGGGTCCTCGGGCAGGTCGATCAGCGGGGCCTTCAGGACCGTCACGACGATGTCGCACCTGACGTAGCGGTCGCCGTCGTTCCAGGTCGACTCCTTGGGCCAGTACCAGTTCACCAGGTAGGCCGTGCGGGCCATCATCTCGGGGCGCAGCCCGAGACCGGTCTCGATGCGGCTGTAGCAGGCGGCGCCGGCGGCCTTGTTGTCGTTGTAGTCCTTGACGTCGGTGGCGACGTGGAAGGTGTAGAGGGTGTGCGGGTCGGCGCAGTCGACCGGAGCGGTCTCGTCGACGAACGTGTTGCCCTCGTCGAAGTCCAGGTCACGGCACTCGCCGGCCTCGGGGATGTCGCTGCCGCCGGTGCTCACGAGATAGATGAGGCCGCCGATCAGGCCGATGACCACCACCGCGGCGATCGCGCCGGCGACGAGCAGACCCTTACGCCTCTTCGGCCGTTGCTGGGATCCGAGGCTCGTCGGAACGGTGGTCGGCTGGTCGAACGGTGATCCGGTGGGTGGCGGACCGCTGGGTGGGCCGACGGGCGGCACGTGCGCCGCCGACTTCTGCCACGGAGAGCTGGGCGGCGGAGGCTGGGGTGCCCGATGAGCCTGCGGCGTACGGGTGCCCTGCGCAGCGGCGCGAAGGGCGTCGCCGAAGGAGCGGGCATCGGGCCAGCGGTCCTCGGCCCGCGGCTCCAGCGCCCGGGCGATGGCCTGGCTGATCGGCGCCGGGAGGGGACGTACGCTTCCTGCCTCCGGCACCCGGGAGGTGAGGCCGAGCGCGGGGGCGGGGGAGCGGCCGGCGAGCAGGGCCCAGGCGACCGCCCCGAGGGCGCGCACGTCGGCCCGGTGGTCGATCGGCAGGTCGGGGTCGAGCTGCTCGGGCGCCATGTAGGACGGGGTGCCGATGTCGCGGGTGACCTCGTTGAGCGAGTCGAGCGAGCGGGCGACGCCGAGGTCGGCGATCATCACCCGGCGAGCCCCGGCGGTGCCGCCGGAGGTCTCGGAGGTGAGCAAGAGGTTGGCGGGCTTGATGTCGCGGTGGATGACGCCGCGAGCCTTCAGGGCCATCAGGCCGTCGGCCGCCTGCGAGACGATGTCGGCGACCTCGCGCACCTCCAGGCCGGCCGGAGAGCCCTTGAGGAGGTCGGCGACCGAGCCGCCGTCGGCGTACGACATCACGAAGAAGGGGATGCCGGTCGACGTCTGGCCGATGTCGTAGACACGTACGACATGGGGTGAGTCGACCGAGCGGAGCAGCCGGGCCTCCTGGAGGAACCGCTGGTGGATCTCGGGGTTCGACACCCAGCCGGGGGAGAGCGCCTTGACCGCGACGTGGGAGTCGAGATCGGGGTCGTAGTAGAGCCAGACTGAGGCGAACGCCCCGGCGCCGATGTGGCGGACCTGCTGCAGCCGCCCGAGGTGGGTCGGGAAGGTCGCGCTCATCGCTCCCGTCCCTGAGAGCCGTGCCCGTCAGTCATGCCCGAATCATGCCCTGGATCGGCTGGGAGGGGCTGCGGTGACACCTACTTCGGGTCGTTTCGCAAAGAAATCGAGACCTACTTCCCGAACCGCTCCTGGTCGAGCTTGACCGCGGCGTGCCGGTCCGAGCCGATGTTCTCCCGCAGCTCCTTGGCGGACTCGCGGATGGCGTCGGAGATGATCTCGTGGACCCGCGGGTCGGCCAGGCCCTCGTCGACCAGGCGCAGCACCGTGTCGGCCACGAGACGGACGACGTCGTCGTGGAACGGGAGGTACCGCAGCTTCCCGGTCGCCTGGTCCTGGCGGATCAGGTCGATGATGAGCGTGTCGATCTCGGCCCGGTTCTCCTCGATCGCGCTGGAGATGTGCCGGGTGTAGTTGCCGGTCTGGATCACCGCGATCACCTCGTCGAGCACCGCGACCGTGATCGGCTTGCGGATCGCGTCGACGATCGCCCCGGAGAACCTCCCCACCACGTACGCCGAGACCCGGTCGCCGAAGGCACGGTCGGCCGCACGCATCAGCCGGAGGAAGATGACCACCACCCGGAGCAGCCGGAAGGCGCGGAAGGCCGGGTCCGAGAGCGGGATCATGCCGAGGATCTCGTACCAGTAGAGCGCCAGGAACTTCCAGCCGAGACCGGACCTGGCCCAGCGGACGCAGAACTCGACGAAGAAGATCCCGCAGATCACGTAGTCGGCGACGATCACCCGGCGTTCCCAGACCTGCGGTACGTCCCAGAAGGTGATCCAGACCAGCAGGGCGACCGAGACGATCGCGAGCGCCAGCATCAGCCAGTCGACCACCGTGACCGGCGGCGTCCGCACGGCACCCGGCTGGCGGTCGTCGTGGCGGCGGTCGATGCCTGTGGTGCTCATGGTGGGCACGATAGGAGACGTGTTCACCGAAGCCGGTCAGCCACACGCGTCGTTGACATGATGTGGGTCTGTCGCTGCCACGGTTGTCGGTGCGGCGCGGCAGAATGGTGCCGTGCCCCTCTACCGCGACGAGGCCATCGTGCTTCGCACCCACAAGCTGGGTGAGGCCGATCGGATCATCACCATGCTCACCCGCCATCACGGACGGGTGCGCGCGGTGGCGAAGGGCGTGCGGCGCACCACCTCGCGGTGGGGTTCGCGGCTGGAGCCGTTCACCCACGTCGATCTGCAGTTCGCCGAGGGACGCAACCTCGACACGGTCACCCAGGCCGAGACGCTGACCCTGTTCCACGCCGGGATCGGGCTCGACTACGACCGCTACACCGCCGGCACCGCGATGCTCGAGACCGCCGACCGGCTGGTCCACGAGGAGCGCGAGCCGGCGCCGCAGCAGTACCTGCTGCTCGTCGGCGGGCTGCGGGTGCTCGCCCAGGGCGACCGGCTGCCCCGGCACGTGCTCGACTCCTACCTGCTTCGCTCCCTGGCCGTGGCCGGCTACGCGCCGAGCTTCGAGGCGTGCGCGCGCTGCGGGCTGGAAGGTCCGCACCGGTGGTTCAACGTCTCCATGGGTGGCGCGCTGTGCACGACCTGCCGGGTGCCGGGCTCGGCGACGCCCTCGCCGGAGACGCTCACCCACCTCGGCGCGCTGCTCTCAGGTGACTGGGATACCGTCGGCCGCGCCGAGGACCGGACCAGCAGGCAGGCGAGCGGGCTGGTCGCTGCGTACCTCTCCTGGCATCTGGACCGCAACCTGCGCTCGCTCGAATACGTCGAGAGCTGAGGAAACGATGGCCCACTCCCACGGCCACTCCCACGGCGGGCACGCCGCCGAGGTGGAGGTCGAGGCGCTGCCGCGGATGGTGCTGACCGTCTCGCTGGCGCTCGTCGCCGTGATCACCCTCGTGGGCGTGGCCGTCTGGTGGCCCGACCGGGCCGCGGTCGAGAAGCTCCAGGGATCCCAGGAGTTCGTCGCCGACGGTGTCGTCTTCGAGACCGCCGAGGTGACCTCGGTCGCCGAGCCGTGCAGCACCGAGGGCACGCCTGAGGGCTGCAACAAGGCCTCCGTGAAGCTCACCAGCGGACCCGACATCGGTGCCGAGGTGGGGGTCGAGATCTCGACCCCGATGGCCCGCTCCGGGCTGGAGGCCGGTGACGAGGTGGAGCTCTCGCGCACGGAGAAGGAGGGGGAGGCGACGTACGCCTTCTTCGACGTCGAGCGCGGACCGCCGCTGCTCCTGCTGGTCGGTCTCTTCGTGGTCTGTGTCGTCGCCGTCGCGCGGCTGCGCGGGCTGATGGCGGTCCTGGGCCTGGGCTTCGCGGGGGCGGTGGTGTGGCTGTTCCTGCTGCCCGCGCTGCTCTCCGGCGAGCCCGCGGCCTGGGTCGCGCTGGTCGCCTCGGTGCTGATCCTCTACGTCGTGCTCTACACCACCCACGGGCTCTCGGTGCGTACGTCGGTGGCGCTCGCCGGCACGCTGGCCGGGGTCACGGTGACCGCGGTGATCGGCACCCTCGCGATCGGTGGGAGCCGGCTCAGCGGCCTGGGCTCGGAGAGCGGTCAGACGCTCTCCTCGCTCGACGCCGCGCTCGACCTGCAGAGCCTCCTGGTGGCCGCGGTGATCATCGCCGGCCTGGGTGCGCTCAACGACGTCACCATCACCCAGGCGTCCGCGGTGTGGGAGCTGCGCGCCGCCGGGCCGACGACCTCGAGGTGGGACATCTTCCGAGGCGCGATGCGGATCGGCCGCGACCACGTCGCCTCGACGATCTACACGATCGTGTTCGCCTACGTCGGCAGCGCACTGACCCTGCTGCTGGTGATCCAGCTCTACGACCGCACGTTCCTCTCGCTGCTGACCACCGAGCAGATGGCCGGTGAGATCGTCTCCACGATGGCCGCGGGCATCGGGGTGGTGCTCGCCATGCCGATCACCACGATCATCGGCGCGCTGACGGTCCCCGGCCCCGCCGGGGACCCCGCGGAGATGGAGTACGACGTGCCCCGGCGCCCGATGGTCCCGCCCAGGCCGCCCCAGCCCGGGCCGCCTCAGCCCGGGCCGCAGCCGCCTCCTGGCTATCGCCCGACTAGGGTTGCACCTCGTGAGCAAGCCGGTCCGTACCCCAACACCCCACCCGTCCGGGGCTACCCCGCCCCCGGTCCCGCGCGACCTGGTCCCCAACCACGTGGCGATCATCATGGACGGCAACGGCCGATGGGCCAAGGAGCGTGGCCTCCCCCGGACCAGGGGCCACGAAGAGGGTGAGTCCTCGCTCTTCGACGTCGTCGAGGGGGCCATCGAGATCGGCGTGAAGGCCATCTCGGCCTACGCGTTCTCCACCGAGAACTGGTCGCGCTCGCCCGACGAGGTGAAGTTCCTGATGGGCTTCAACCGCGACGTCATCCGCCGCCGCCGCGACGAGATGAACGAGCTCGGCGTCCGGGTCCGCTGGGCCGGCCGTGCCCCGCGGCTGTGGAAGTCGGTCATCAACGAGCTCAAGATCGCCGAGGAGATGACGCGCCACAACACGGTGTGCACCCTGACGATGTGCGTCAACTACGGCGGCCGCGCCGAGCTCACCGACGCGATGCGCCGGATGGGGGAGGACGTCGCCGCCGGCCGCCTGCGCGCGGACAAGATCACCGAGAAGACGATCGAGAAGTACCTCTACGTCCCCGAGCTCCCCGACGCCGACCTCATCTGGCGCACCTCCGGCGAGCAGCGGCTGTCCAACTACATGCTCTGGCAGGCCGCCTACTCCGAGTTCGTCTTCACCGACGTGCTCTGGCCCGACGTCGACCGGCGCCACCTGTGGCATGCCATCGAGACGTACGCCTCCAGGGACCGCCGCTACGGCGGCGCCCTCCCCAACCCGGTCTAGCCGAGACGTCCCTCCCGTCGGCCGAGCTGGCACCGCTGTGACGCTTCGGCCGACCTAGGTGACGCCTCGGCCGACGTGCCTGACGCTTCGGCGGTCTAGCGGCAGTCGGTGCAGGTGCCGAAGATCTCCAGGGTGTGGGAGACCTCGGTGAAGCCGTTCTCCTCGGCCATGGTCTTGGTCCAGCGCTCGACGGCGGGACCCTCGACCTCGACGGTGCGGCCGCAGCCGCGGCAGACCAGGTGATGGTGGTGGGTGTCGGAGCAGCGGCGATAGATGGTCTCGCCGTCCTCGGAGCGCATCGCGTCGACCGCGCCGGCCTCGGCCAGCGCGGTCAGGGTGCGGTAGACGGTGGCGAGGCCGACGGCGCCGTCGAGGCGGGAGTGGATCTCCTGGGCGGAGTGGAAGCCGTCGTACGTCTCCAGGGCCTCGGCCACAGCGAGCCGCTGCTTGGTGGGGCGCAAGGTGCTGGGGGGATCAGTCGCCACAGGGTCAGTGTTCGTCATAGTGCTCTCCCTCCGCGCCGACGTGCGCCGCGTGCCGGTGCCCGTCGTGGATGTAGTCGACATGGTCGCCGTGCTCGACCGCGACGTGGCCACACTTCTCGCCGTGATGGTGCGGGTGCGCCTCGTCGACCGGCTTCTCCACCGGTGAGGTCTCCGGGAACGGGGCCACCAGCGCCCGGCGGCGGCGCAGCCAGGCGCCGACCGGCCAGACCAGGAAGAACCCGGCCAGCGCGACCAGCACGATGCTGGGACCGGGCTGGACGTTGGCGCCGGTGCGCGAGAGCGCGGCTGCCAGCACCAGGCCGCCGACCGAGGCGGCCAGCCCGGCGCCCATCGCACCGAGCAGCGTCATCCGGAACGACCGGCTCAGCTGCTGCACGATCGCGACCGGCACGACCATGAGCGCGGAGACGAGGAGCAGGCCGACGGTGCGCATCGCGATCACCACGCTCAGGGCGGCGAGCACGGCGACCAGGATCGAGTAGAGCCGCACCGGAAGCCCGGCGACCTTGGCGTAGTCGGCGTCCTGGGAGACCGCGAACAGCTGCGGCGAGAGGCCGACGCAGATCACGATCAGGACGACCGCGAGCGCCATCGTCACCAGCAGGTCGTCGACCGAGATCGTTAGGATCGAGCCGAAGAGGAACTCCTGGAGCCGGGAGGCGCCGGTGCCGGCCAGCCCGGTGACGAAGACGCCGCCGGCGAGCCCGCCGTAGAAGAGCATCGCCAGGGCGACGTCACCTTCTGCGTGGCCGCGCTCGCGTACGACCTCGATGGTCACGGCCCCGGCGATCGCGACGACCACCGCGGTCCAGGTCGGCGAGGTCTGGGTCCACAGGCCGATCGCGACGCCGGTGACCGCGACGTGACCGATGCCGTCACCCATCAGCGCGAGGCGTCGCTGCACGATGTAGGTGCCGACCGCGGGAGCCGCGATCCCGACCAGGAACGCCGCGATCAGCGCCCGCTGCATGAACGGCACCGAGAAGAGCTCGAGGAGAGTCATGGCCTAGAGCTCCTTCAGCGGGGTCGGGACGGCGGGATTGGGCTTGGTGGCCGACGCGTCGTCGCAGTGGACGTGCCCGGCGTCGAACCCCTGGGCGTGGACGTCGGCGTCGGAGAGGGGAGGGCCGTCGTAGGCCTTGCGTCCGTCACGCATGACGACGGCGCGGTCGACCAGCGGGGCCAGCGGCCCGAGCTCGTGGGCGACCAGCACGATCGTGGCGCCGTCGGCCTTGAGCCGGCCGAGCGCCTCGGCCAGGGCGTGCTGGTTGGGCAGGTCGACCCCGGCGGTGGGCTCGTCGAGCAGCAGCAGCTCGGGGCGGCCGGCGAGAGCCCGCGCGATCAGCACCCGCTGGTGCTGGCCGCCGGAGAGCTGGGCGACCCCGCGTTGGGCGTACGCGTCCATCCCGACCACCTCGAGGGCGGCCCGGATCGCGGCCCGGTCGGCGCTGCGCAACGGCCGCAGCAGCTTGCGGTGGGTGAGCCGGCCGGAGGCGACGACCTCCCAGACCGAGGCGGGTACGCCGCCGGTGGCCGTGCTCCGCTGCGGCACGTAGCCGACCCGTGACCAGTCGTGGAAGCCGGCCAGGGCGCGGCCGAACAGCTCCAGGCGACCGGCCGAGAGCGGGTTGAGACCGACCAGGGTGCGTACGAGCGTGGACTTGCCGGAGCCGTTGGCCCCCATCAGCGCGACGAACTCACCGCGCTTGACGGTCAGGTCCACCTCGCGCAGGACGGGGCGTCCGGACAGCGCGACATCCCCGCGCAGGAGCTGCACGGGGACATCGGCGGGGACTGTGCTGTTTCCTGAGCCGGTCCCGGACTTGGTCACTGACAACCGTTGGCCGCCTTCAGGGCGTCGAGATTCTGGCGCATGAGGGAAAGGTAGTCCTCTCCCTCGGTGTCTGCCGAGAGACCCTCGATCGGGTCGAGCACGGCGCTCTTCAGACCGAGGTCGTCGGCAAGGGTGTCGGCCAGCGCGGTGCTGACCAGGCGCTCGGAGAAGATCGTGGTCACGCCGTGCTCCTTGGCGTGCTCGCCGATCTCGGCGAGCTGGGCCGGGTTGGGCTCGGCGTCGGGGGTCAGGCCGGCGATCGGCTCGAAGTCCAGACCGTACTTGTCCAGGTAGCCGAAGGCGTCGTGGGAGACCACGACCTCCTTCATCTTGCACTGGGCCAGGCCGGTCTTGAACTCCTCGTCGACCGCGGTCAGGTCTGCGGTCAGGTCCTTCGCGTTGGCCGCGTAGGTCTCGGCGTTGTCGGGGTCGGCCTTCGCCAGTGCGGCGCTGACGGCCTCGGCGTAGTCGGCCATGAGCGCCGGGTCGTGCCAGAAGTGGGGGTCGAGCTCGCCGTGGGCGTGGGCGTCCTCGGCCTCTTCCGCGTGGGCGTCCTCGCCCTCTTCCGCGTGGGCGTCCTCGCCCTCCTCTGCGTGGGCGTCCTCGCCCTCCTCTGCGTGAGCATCCGCGCCCTCCTCTGCGTGAGCATCCGCGCTCTCCTCGGCGGGGCGGAGCTCGACGGTCTTCTCGACGTCGACCACGGCGCCCTTGACGTCCTGCTCGATCGCGTCGTCGACGGCGGGCTGGAAGCCGTGCTCGGTGAGGATCACGTCGGCACTCTGCAGCGCCGCGGTCTGGTTGATGCTGAGCTCGAGGTCGTGGGGCTCGACGCCGGGCTTGGTGAGGCCGCTGACCTCGGTGAGGTCACCCCCCACCCGCTCCGCGACGAACTCCAGCGGATAGAACGCGGCCGCGACCTGGACCTTCCCCGAGCCTGACCCGGAGGAACCGGAGTCGTCGGAGAGGGCGGCACAGCCGGAGGTGAGCAGGAGTGCGCCGGCAGCAAGCAGGCCGGCGGAGCGGGTAGTGGGGGCCATGAGAACCATTCTCAGCTTAGTTGAGAATGGTTGTCAATTCCTTCCGGGATGCCGAACAGCAGGGGCACGCCGGTCACCCGGGGCAGGTCGATGCGGTTGCACCGTTCGGCCAGCCCCGGCTCGCCCGGCCAGGAGCCGATGATCAGCCCGTCGGGCTCGTGCCCGCGGGCGCGCATCGCGGCCACGGTCAGCTCGGTGTGGTTGAGGGTGCCCAGGCCGGCCGCGGTGACGACCACGAACGAGGTGGCCACACCCTCACCGAGGAGTGCATCGGCCAGATCCAGGAGGGTGCCGCCGTCGGTGTCGAGGCGCACCAGCAGACCGCCCGCGCCCTCGACGAGGACGAGATCGTTATCCCTGGTCAGGCCCGCGATCGTCGGAGCGTACGCAGCGACCGGCGGGATCTCGACCCCGGCCCTCCGGGCCGCGGTGTCCGGCGCAAGCGGCTCCCCGAGCCGGGTCAGCTCGTGGACCTCGATCCCGGTCAGCCGGCGGACCTCGGCGGCGTCGCAGTCGCCGTCGTCGGTGCCGGTCTGGACCGGCTTGACCACCGTGACCTTCTCGCCGTTCGTGCGCGCTCGGGAGGCCAGGGTGGCGGTCGCGACCGTCTTGCCCACGCCGGTGTTGGTGCCGGTGACGATCACGACCCGTCCGCTCGACTCGTTCATCGCGCCTCACCCACCACCGTGTCGATGGCCTTGACGGCCCGGTCCCAGTCCTCGCCGGTGACACCCGCTCCCGCGGTGACCCGCAGCCGGGAGACCCCGTCGGGGACCGACGGCGGACGGAAGCAGCCGACGCGTACGCCCTCGGTGAGCAGGTCCACCTGTGCGGCGACCGCGGCCTCGGGCGATGGCATCGGCACCGACAGCACCGCACCAGCGGGCACCGGCACGCCGAGCGTCGCCGCCAGCCCGGCGACGCGGGCGTGGATGGTGTCGGCCAGGTCGGGGCGCGACCTGGCGACCCGCGTAGCGGCCAGCGCAGCAGCCGCGGAGGCGGGAGCCAGGCCGGTGTCGAAGATGAACGGCCGGGCGGTGTTGATCAGGTGGTCGAGGACCGCTCGTGGCCCCAGCACCGCCCCGCCCTGGCTGCCCAGGCTCTTGGAGAGCGTCGCGGTGACCAGCACCTCGGGACGACCGGCGAGGCCGTGGCGGTGCACCAGGCCGGGCCCGTGCACGCCGACCCCGTGGGCCTCGTCGACGACCAGCAGCGCATCGTACGCCGCACACACGTCGGCGAGCTCGGCCAGCGGTGCCTCGTCGCCGAGCACCGAGTAGACCGACTCGGCGAGCACGAGGCTGCGGACGCCGGGTCGGGCGGCCAGCGCCGCCTGCACCGCGGCCACGTTGTTGTGCGGGACGACCGTGAGCTGGGCCCGGGAGAGCCTGACCGCGTCGATCAGCGAGGCGTGGATGTGTGCGTCGGAGATGACGTGGGCGGTCCGGTCGGCCAGGGCGCCGACGACCGAGAGATTGGCGTGGTAGCCGGTCGAGAAGGTCAGCGCGCCCGGCTGCCCGAGCCAGTCGGCGAGCTCGTCCTCCAGCTCGCCGTGCAGCGTCAAGGTGCCCGTGACCAGCCGGGAAGCACCCGCGCCACCGCCCCAGAGCATCGCCGCGTCGGCCGCGGCACGCCGCACCTCGGGGTGGCGGGAGAGTCCCAGGTAGTCGTTTCCGGCCAGGTCGACGACGTCGTCATGAGGGCCGCGCGGCCGCAGCCGCCGGGTCAGCCCGGCCCCCGCCCGAGCGGCGGCCGCCTCGTCCAGCCAGGTCTGCCAGCCCATCTCAGGCCACCTCCGCGGCCGCTGCGACGGCTCGGCAGATCCGGGCGAGGTCGGCCGCACCGGTGACGTAGGGCGGCATCGTGTAGATCAGGTCGCGGAACGGCCGGACCCAGACCCCTTCGCGCAGCGCGGCGTCGGTCGCCTTCGCGACATCGACGGGATGGTCGAGCTGGACCACGCCGACGGCGCCGAGGACGCGGACGTCGCTCACACCCGGCAGCTCGGAGAGCGGGGAGAGGCCGGTCGAGAGTGCGCCGGAGACCCGGTCCACGTCCTGCTGCCAGCCCCGTGCCGTCAGCAGGTCGAGCGAGGCCAGCGCCACCGCGCAGGCGAGGGGGTTGCCCATGAACGTCGGCCCGTGCATCAGCACGCCGGACTCGCTGTGCGAGATCGCGTGCGCGACCTCGGAGGTGGTGAGAACGGCCGCCAGGGTCATGTAACCCCCGGTGAGCGCCTTACCGAGGCAGAGGATGTCAGGCGTGACCTGCGAGGACACGAACAGATCCCCGGTGCGGCCGAACCCGGTGGCGATCTCGTCGAAGATCAGCACCAGCCCGTGCTCGTCGGCGATCTCGCGGAGCACGACCAGGCAGCGGTCGTCGTAGACCCACATCCCGCCGGCGCCCTGGAGGCGTGGCTCGAGGATGATCCCGGCCAGCTCGTCGGCGTGGTCGGCCGCCAGGCGACGTACGCCCTCAGCCCATGCCTCCACGTCGCCACCCGGCGCCGGCGGCCGCTCGGCGAAGACCTGCGGAGCGAGCATCTCGGTGAACATCGAGTGCATCCCGCCGACCGGGTCGCACGTGCTCATGCAGCCGAAGGTGTCGCCGTGGTAGCCGCCGCGCACGGTCAGCAGCCGGGTACGCTCCGGCCGCCCGCGGCCGCGCTGGGACTGCAGCGCCATCTTGATCGCGACCTCGACGCTCACCGACCCGGAGTCGGCCAGGAAGACGTGCTGCAGCGGCTCGGGGGTGATCTCCACGAGCCGCTGGGCGAGGTCGATCGCGGGAGCGTGGGTCAGGCCGCCGAACATCACGTGCGCCATCCGGCCGGCCTGCTCGGTGAGCGCGGCGTCCAGCTCGGGCACCCGGTAGCCGTGGATCGCCGACCACCACGACGACATCGCGTCGACGACCTCGAGGCGCTTGCCGTCGTGGTCGGAGAGGTGGAGGCGTACGCCCTCGGCGCCGGTGACGAGCCGCACCGGCGCCGGGTCGGTCATCGAGGTGTAGGGGTGCCAGAGGTGCTCACGGTCGAACGCGAGCAGGTCGGACGAGCTCCCGAGGCCCCGATCAAGCGTTGGCAGCGACATCGGTTCCCGCTCCACGCCGCCGGATCACCGGGCTGTCCTGCTCGTCGTGGCCGCCGCACGCGGTGCCGCAGCCGTCGCCGCAGCTGCTGCCGCAGCCACCGGTCACCACCCGACCGGCCGCCCTGGCGCGGTGCTCCTCGATCAGCTCGCCGAAGGCGGTCTCGTCCATGCCGAGGATGATGAAGCCGTTGTCGCGCAGCATCTCCAGGTCGGCGAGTGCGTCCTGGCCCTCGGAGGTCAGGTAGTCGCCGAGGAAGATCGAGTTGGCGACCTGCAGTGCGGTGGCCTGCAGCGAGCGCAGGTGCATCTCGCGGCCGCCGGCGATCCGGATCTCCTTGTCCGGGCAGACGAACCGCGCCATCGCCAGGATCTTCACGCAGCGGGTGGGGGAGAGCTCCCAGGTGTTCTCGTACGGCGTCCCGTCGAACGGCATCAGGAAGTTCACCGGGATCGAGTCGGCGTCGAGCTCCTTGAGCGCGAAGAGCGCCTCGACGAGCTGCTCGTCGGTCTCGCCCAGACCCGCGATCAGGCCGGAGCACGGCGAGAGGCCGGCGTCCTTGGCCTTGCCGATGGTGTCGACGCGATCCTCGTAGGTGTGGGTCTGCACGATGTTGTCGTGGTTGGACTCGGCGGTGTTGATGTTGTGGTTGTACGCATCCACCCCCGCCGCCTTGAGGCGCTCGGCCTGCCCGCCCTTGAGCAGCCCGAGGCAGGCGCACACCTCGACGCCCTCGTGGGCATCCTTCAGCGCCGAGGTCATCTCGACGACCTTGTCGATGTCGCGGTCCGAGGGTCCGCGGCCCGAGGAGACCATGCAGACCCGGGTGGCACCTCCGCGCAGCCCGGCGCCGGCCTGCTCGAGGGTCTCGTCCTTGGACAGCCAGGAGTACTTCAGCACCGGCGCCTGCGACCCGAGCGCCTGGCTGCAGTAGTTGCAGTTCTCCGGACACAGCCCCGACTTGAGGTTGACCAGGTAGTTCACCTTCACGGTGTTGCCGAAGTGCTCGCGACGCAGCCGTCCGGCCGCGGCGACGACGCTCATCAGCTCCGTGTCGGACGTACGCAGCACCGCGAGTGCGTCGTCGGCGGTCGCGGCCCCGCCGGACAGGATCCGGTCGGCTAGCTGGTCGAAGGCTGTCGTCATGCGGGCGTCTCCTCGGGATGGCTACCTGAACGTCGTTCAGTTGAACGGTGTTCAGGTTAGATCCGGTGGTCGAGCTTGTCGAGACCAGTGCCCGCGTCGGGTCTCACGGCGCGTTGTCTAGGATCGGCGCGTGCACATCGAGACGATCCCCGGACTGGTCCTGATCGAGCACGAGATCGAGGTGCCCCTGGACCATCTCGGTGGCGGGTCCGAGACGCTGGCCCTCTTCGCCCGCGAGGTGCGCAGACCGGGCGACCGCGACGACCGCGACGCGCTGCTCTTCCTCCAGGGTGGCCCGGGTGGGGAGAGCCCACGGCCGATCGACCTCCCGATGGCGCCGGGGTGGCTGGAGCGGGCGCTCCAGGACTACCGGGTGATCCTCCTCGACCAGCGGGGGACCGGGCGTTCGACCCCGCTCACCGCGATGACCGGGATGAGCCCGCAGTCGCAGGCTGACCACCTCGCCCACTTCCGCGCCGACTCGATCGTCGAGGACGCCGAGCTCCTCCGGCGCCACCTGGGCATCTCGCGATGGTCGCTCCTGGGTCAGTCGTTCGGTGGCTTCTGCTCGCTGCGCTACCTCTCGACCCACCCCGAGTCGCTGCGCGAGGTGCTGTTCACCGGGGGAGTGCCGCCGGTCGGCCTGCCCGTCGACGAGGTCTACGCCGCGACCTTCGCCCGCACGATCGAGCTGACCGAGCGCCACTACGCCCGCTTCCCGGGCGACCGCGACCGGATGCGGGCGCTGGTCGAGCGCTGTGACGCCGGCGAGATCCGGCTCCCGCACGGCGGCCCGCTCTCGTCCCGCCAGGCGCGCTCCATCGGCAGCCTGCTCGGGATGACGGGCGGCTCCGAGCAGATCCACTACCTCCTCGAGCGCGACCCGGCGGGCCTGGGCTTCGGGCACGAGGTCGCCTCGCTGCTGCCGTTCAGCGGACACTCGCCGCTCTACGTACTCGTTCACGAGGCGTGCTACGCCGACGGCCAGGCGACCCGCTGGGCCTCTGCGCGGGTTCAGCCCGCGGCGTACGAGGAGGACCCGACGCTGTTCACCGCCGAGCACCTCTTCCCGTGGCATCTCACCGAGGACCCGCTCCTGGCGCCCTTCGCCGAGACGGCGGACCTCCTCGCCGAGCGGGAGTGGCCCAGCCTCTACGACCCCAGCACGCTCGCCGCCGTCGACGTCCCGTGCGCCGCCGCGGTCTACTACGACGACCCCTACGTCCTGCGAGAGCATTCCCTCGCCACCGCCGAGCTGGTCCCCACCCTCCGCCCGTGGATCACCAACGCCCACCTCCACAACGGTGTCCAGGTCGCCCCCGACGAGGTCCTGGACCGCCTCATCGGCATGGTCCGCGGGCGGGTCTGACCGCCATGAGCCTTCCTGCGGCGGTCATCCGCACCACGTCGTTCGCGCTCACCATGGCGCTCGTGGCTCTCGCCTATCCGCTGCTCGCCGCGTTGGCCTACGCCGGCCTCTTGGTCGCCTCCGCGGTCGGCGACCTCGGGCTCGGTGGCCCGCTGGCCGGTCCGGTGCTGGTGCTGCTCGGGGCGCTCGCCGGCGTCGTCTGTGTCGCGATCGGAGCGCCCGCCGCGATCGCCGCCCGGGTCCTGGGTGGCGTCAGAGGCCTCCTCGCCGGCGCTGCCGTCCTGATCGCTCTCGCGGGCGGCGCCACCTGGCTCGCGTGGCTGTTGTTCGACCTGTCGGGCCGGCCATGGGCCGTCGCCGCAGCGCTGATCGCCGCCTCCGCCCCGGCCGCCCTGGTGCTCGCACTCTCCGACACCGTCGCCGGCCGGGTCGCCCCCCTGCCCGCACGGACCCGGGCCTCTGCTGGTCGCGCCTGAGCCGGACCTGTCAGACTCTCGCCCGTGGGTATCGAGGTGACGGCGTACGACCAGAGTTGGCCGATCCGGTTTGAGGAGGTCGCCGAGATCTTGCGGAAGGCCCTCGCCGACGGACCGGAGGCGAGCGTCGAGCACGTCGGGTCGACCTCGGTCCCGGGACTGGCGGCCAAGCCCATCCTCGACATCGACGTGATCGTCGCGCCGCAGGACGTGCCCGCGGCGGTCGCGGCGCTCGTACGCATCGGCTACCGCCACCGCGGCGACCTCGGCGTCGCCGGGCGGGAGGCGTTCCATGCTCCCGACGACGATCCGCGACGCCACGTCTACGTCTGCGCCGCCGGCACCATGAACGTACGCAACCACCTCGCCGTCCGCGACATCCTGCGTCGCCGCGACGACCTCCGTGACGAGTACGCCGCGGTGAAGCTGTCCCTGGCCGCCGACCCGGACATGGACATCGACAACTACCTCGCCCGCAAGTCCGACGTCCTCCAGAAGATCCTCGCCGCCTCCGACCTCACCGACGACGAGCGCCGCCAGATCCTCTCCCTCAACGACCCGAGCCGCTGACGACCGACCAGTTACCGACCCCATGTCGGAGTCGTGTGATGGACGGCAACCCTTGTGAGGGCTCTGCACACGGTCGTTACGCAAGTGACCAATGAGGCACCTCAACAGTCACATGCGTAACGACCGTGTGCACTCAGAGGCGTAGGGCGTGGGCAGCCATCCGGTAGGCGACGGCGGCGGCGTCGTGGGCGTCGAGCTCGTCGAGGACGTTGCCGAGGTCGAGGAGCATCGCGGCCTCGGCGAAGATCTCCCGGAGGGTCTCGAGGTCGGCCTCGGTCTCCGGGCGTGCGGCCGCCTCCTCGGCGAGGCCGAGGATCGGGCGGAGGCGAGGGTCGAGGTCGCTCATCCGTCGAGGTCGTCGAGGTTCAGGCCCATCGGCGACTGGCCGGGGATCTCGCCGGAGGCGACGACGGCCTTGGTCAGCGGGCGCAGCAGGGTGAACAGCTCCTCGACCTCGGCCGGCACCAACGACGCGTACGCAGAGGCAGCGAGCTCATCGGTCGTCGACTCGATCGCGGCCTTGGTCTCCCGGCCGGCATCGGTGAGGGACGTGCCGTCGTCGGTGACCAGCCCGCGAGAGCGAAGGCCGGAGACGAGGTCGGACCACTCGGTCTCGTGGATGTTGCGGGAGGTGGCGTAGACCGACGGGGAGAGGCCGGTGGCGAGGGCGTGGAACACATGCGACTCGCGGCCACCGATCCCGGCGGCGAGCAGGGCGGAGACGTGACCGTCGCCGCGGTGCTCCCGGAGCAGCGTGGCCGCGTCCCAGAGGAGGGCCAGTGGGTCGTCGGCGACAGGGAGCGAGCGGAGCGCAGCGTACAGCGGCCGGCCCTCCAGCGGAGCGTCGAGAGCGGCCCGCGAGGCGAGCGCGGCGGCCCGTGCGACGTCGTCGGAGTCGGCGAGCGCGCCCAGCTGACGGCGGAGGGCGGCGCCCGCACCGGAGCGCCGGGCCTCGTGCGCGGCCTCGGGCGGCGCGAACGTCCAGGCGTCAGGCAGCGCCCGGGAGACGTGGGAGAAGGCGAAGTTGTAGAACACGGCATGGACGACCTCGGCCGGAACAGGTCCGAGCGGCGCGGACCGAGCCGCGAAGTAGCCCATCCAGTAGCCGCGGTAGCCGGCCTCCTTGAGCAGGGCGATCGGCTCGGGTGAGAAGTAACCCACCGCATGGATCGGCTCGAGCAGCTTCCACAGGCGACGTGCGTTCGGCTCCATGGCTGACGACGTTATCGGCACGGTGCCCCAGAGGCCGAGCGAATTGGCCCACCGGGCGGCGTACATAACAAGATGACGCCACGGATACGATTTATCCGACACCAGGCCCGGCAGCCGGCCGGGCTCACCTCGAGCAGAGAGCATTCATCGTGGCAAAGCCGCCAGCATCGACCCTTGACCTCGTCGTCTCCCTCGCCAAGCGGCGCGGATTCGTCTACCCCTGCGGCGAGATCTACGGCGGCACCCGGAGTGCCTGGGACTACGGCCCCCTCGGTGTCGAGCTCAAGGAGAACATCAAGCGCCAGTGGTGGAAGGCGATGGTGCAGCAGCGCGACGACGTCGTCGGCCTCGACTCGAGCGTGATCCTGCCCCGTCAGACCTGGGTCGCGTCCGGCCACGTGGAGACCTTCAACGACCCGCTGGTCGAGTGCCAGAGCTGCCACAAGCGGTTCCGCTTCGACCACCTCCAGGAGGAGTACGCGGAGAAGAAGGGCATCGAGGACCCCGACTCCGTCGACATCAACGAGAGCGTGGCCTGCCCCAACTGCGGCACCCGCGGCGCCTGGACCCCGCCGCGCGAGTTCTCCGGCATGCTCAAGACCCACCTCGGCGTCCTCGAGGACGAGAGCGGCCTCCACTACCTGCGTCCCGAGACCGCGCAGGGCATCTTCATCAACTTCGCCAACGTCGTCACCAGCACCCGGCAGAAGCCCCCGTTCGGCATCGCCCAGACCGGCAAGAGCTTCCGCAACGAGATCACGCCGGGCAACTTCATCTTCCGCACCCGCGAGTTCGAGCAGATGGAGATGGAGTTCTTCGTCAAGCCGGGCGAGGACGAGGAGTGGCACCAGTACTGGATCGACGAGCGCACCCGGTGGTACACCGACCTCGGCATCAACCCCGACAACCTGCGCCACTACGAGCACGCCCAGGAGAAGCTGAGCCACTACTCCAAGCGCACCGTCGACATCGAGTACCGCTTCAACTTCCCCGGCAGCGAGTGGGGTGAGCTCGAGGGCATCGCCAACCGCACCGACTTCGACCTCGGCACCCACATGAAGCACTCCGGCGCCGACCTGCAGTACTTCGACCAGGCCAACAACGAGCGCTACCTGCCCTACGTCATCGAGCCCGCGGCCGGTCTGACCCGTGCGCTGATGACCTTCCTCGTCGACGCGTACGCCGAGGAGGAGGCCCCCAACGCCAAGGGTGGTGTCGACAAGCGGGTCGTGCTCCGTCTCGACCACCGGGTCGCGCCGGTCAAGATCGCCGTGCTCCCGCTCAGCCGCAACGAGGCCCTGTCTCCGAAGGCGAAGGCGCTCTCGGCCGAGCTGCGCGCCAACTGGGCCGTCGACTTCGACGACTCCCAGTCGATCGGCAAGCGCTACCGCCGCCAGGACGAGATCGGCACGCCCTACTGCGTCACCGTCGACTTCGACACCCTCGAGGACGACGCGGTCACCATCCGCGAGCGCGACACCATGAAGCAGGAGCGGATCCCGCTCGAGGGCGTGAGCCGCTACTTCGCCGAGCGCCTGATCGGAGCCTGAGCGACACCGTTACCGGGTCGTAGACGTTGCATGGGGCATCCTGCCGCACGATTTCCCTGATGAGTGGGGCAGGATGTCCCCATGCAACGAGCGGGGTCCGTACTCGCCGCATCCGTCACGGGTGCGGTCATGGCCATGTCAGTGATGGGGTGCAGCGGCACCGCGCCCAGGTCGAACGCGCCCAGGGCATCCGAGAGCGCCTCCGCCTCCGCGTCAGCCTCGCCCTCCGCCTCGGCCGAGCCGTCCCCTGGTGCGCTCACCGATCCGGGTGCCGACCGCAAGCTCGGTGAGACCGCGACGGTCGAGTGGGCGCCCAAGGAGGGTGTCGACGGGAAGCTCTCGATCACCATCGCCCGGCTCGAGTCGACCTCCTACAAGCAGACCTTCTCCGGCTGGAAGCTCGACGAGGCGACCCTGGAGCGCGCTCCCTACTTCGTGCGCGCCACCATCAAGAACGAGGGCGAGACCGACCTCGGCGGCTACGACGCGCCGCTGTGGGGTCTCGACAACGAGGGCAACCTGGTCGAGGCGGCCGCGTTCAAGGAGCCGTTCAAGCCCTGCGACGGGAAGACCTTCCCCAAGCCGTTCGCTCCCGGGGCCAGCGTCAACGTCTGCCTGGTCATGCTCGTCCCGAACCAGGGCAAGCTCGTCGGCGTGAGCTTCCGCCCCTACGAGGAGTTCGACCCGATCACCTGGGAGGCCGACCCGGTGCCGTACGTCGCGCCCAAGGCCTCCGCGAAGCCGAGCTCGTCCGCGTCGCCCTCCTCCTGATTTTCCGTACGTCGTGCCCTGACCGGACAATGGACCCATGTCCCTTCCCGGCCCCCTCCACCTCGGCAGCCTGACCGTCGACACCCCCGTGGTGCTCGCGCCGATGGCGGGTGTCACCAACGCCGCCTTCCGGCGGCTGTGCGCCGAGCAGGGCGCGGGCCTCTACGTCTGCGAGATGATCACCTCCCGCGGGCTGGTGGAGGGCGACCAGCACACCAAGGACATGCTCGTCTTCGACGAGGCCGAGACCGTACGCAGCGTGCAGCTCTACGGCACCGACCCGGTCTACGTCGGCAAGGCGACCGAGATCCTCTGCGCCGACTACGGGGTGGCCCACGTCGACCTCAACTTCGGCTGCCCGGTGCCCAAGGTGACCCGCAAGGGTGGCGGGGGAGCGCTGCCTTACAAGCGCGGCCTGCTCGGCGAGATCCTCGAGCACGCCGTGCGCGCGGCGGAGCCCTATGGCGTACCGGTCACGATGAAGACCCGCAAGGGCATCGACGACGCCCACCTGACCTACATGGACGCCGGCCGGATCGCCCAGGAGAGCGGCGCGGCAGCGATCGCGCTGCACGGGCGTACGGTCGCCCAGGCCTACTCCGGCACCGCCGATTGGGACGCCATCGCAGAGCTGAAGGCCTCCGTCGACATCCCGGTGCTCGGCAACGGCGACATCTGGGAGGCGGCGGACGCGATCCGGATGGTCGAGGAGACCGGCGTGGACGGTGTCGTCATCGGCCGCGGCTGCCTCGGACGTCCCTGGCTCTTCCGCGATCTGGTGGCCGCGTTCGCCGGTGTGGCCGTCAACGTGCTGCCGAACCTGGGCGAAGTGACCGACATCATGCGGCGCCATGCCGAGCTGCTCTGCGAGCACATGGGGGAGGAGCGCGGCTGCAAGGAGATCCGCAAGCACATCGCGTGGTACCTCAAGGGCTTCGGCGCCGGTGGGGAGCTGCGCCGGACCCTGGGCCTGGTGAACAGCCTCGCCGACCTCGACGAGATGCTCTCCAAGCTCGACCGGAACGAGCCTTTTCCCTCGTCACAGCTGGGTGCGCCGCGCGGGCGACAGGGTGCGCCGCGCGACAAGGTGGTCCTTCCGGAGGGGTGGCTGGACGACGCCGACGGGCGTGGCTGCGGGTTCGCCGAGAACGTGTCGGAGACGTCCGGAGGCTGAGGTCTCAGGGCCTGTTCCGAGGGGTCCGGAGAGGCGTTCCGGGGCTTCGGAATCAGTCGCCCGACAGGTACAAAACAACGCAAAAACTCGGCAACGGAATTGGAATACCCCCTGTCGTGTGTGCTGTACTCATTGCCGTGCCGAGCCCCCACCAGCACGACTCTCGACGGGTTTTCCCCGTCGAAACCATGGGAAACGCTCGGGCACAGACCATGTAGTCGAGCAAAGGAATTGCGTGTGGCCGGCAGCCACAGAGGCGACACTCGGGCCGTCCGTAAGACCAAATCAATAGTTGCCAGCGCAGGGGTCGCGGTCCTCGCGACAGGCGTCGCAGTCGGCGCCGGAGCCGCATTCGCGGAGCCGACCTCGTTGATCACCAAGAACGCAGGCGCTTCCCTCTCCTCGACCAAGGCCGACGTGCCGAGCACCCGTGACGACGCGCGCGTCGCCGGAGACCGCCGGGAGACGGTCGTCAGCCGTGACGGAGGCGACCGCGAGTCGGTCTCCTCGGTCGAGGAGCTGACCAAGGGCCCCGAGCAGGTCGAGACCGGCACCGCCAAGGCGGTCAAGCGCTGGACCACGGAGACCCTCAACCTCTGGTCGGCCTACGGCAAGCACGCCACCCAGGCCGGTGAGATCGAGGCCGGCGAGCTCGTCTACGCCACCGGGCGCACCGAGTCCGGCCGCGACGAGATCCTCGTCGACGGCGAGGTCGCCTGGGTGACCGCCGGCAACCTCAGTGACGAGAAGCCGGAGACGACCGGTGTCGCGGCCGGCATCAGCACCGCCGCCTGCGGGGACTCCTCGGTCGAGAACGGTCTGGTCTCCGACGCGGTCACCGTCTACCGCGCGGTCTGCAACGCCTTCCCGGAGGTCGCCTCCATCACCGTCGGCGGCTGGGACGACCACGGCGAGCACACCTCGGGCAAGGCGCTCGACTTCATGGTCGACAAGGCGCTCGGCGACGCGATCGCCGCCTACCTGCAGCAGTACGCAGCGGAGCTCAACCTCTACGACATCATCTGGTACCAGCGGATCTGGACGCCGGTGCGTGCCTCGGAGGGTTGGCGCTACATGGAGGACCGCGGGTCCGCCACCGCCAACCACTACGACCACGTCCACGTCTCCACGAATTGATTGCGATTGCTTCGCACTTCGCGCAGCGTTGGATGCGAGGTCGGTCGGCCCGGGCTACAACAGCCCGGGCCGACCTGCGTTCTCGGTCGTCCGGCCGGTTAACAACTTCGCAAAAGTCTCCAGACGCTCATGGGATACCCCCGCCGGTGTGTGCTTGACTCGGTGCCCCCCACGTAGTCGAGCGAAGGATTGCGCAGTGGCCACCAGCCACAGAGGCGATTATCGAGCTGTCCGTAGAACCAAGAACGCCGTCGCGACCGCAGGCATCGTGACATTCGCGACCAGCGGCGCGGTGGCCGCCGGCACGGCGGCGGCGAACCCCGGCATCGTGATCGCCGAGGTGGAGGAGAGGTCCGGGCTCCGGCTTCCGGCGCCGGCCGAGCGACGTATCGAGGCCAGGGCCGCCGAGAAGGCGAAGCTCCCGGCGCTGCCGGCGACCCGCGAGGACACCCGGATGTCCAGCGACCGTCGCGAGCTCACCGGCCGGGAGACGCCGGTCAGCCGCAGCGGCGAGCGTGGGGCCGGCGCGACCACTCACGCGCTGAGCGAGGTCGCGACGATCGAGTCGCTCATCGAACGGCCGACGTCGGTCACCGGTGGTGCCCAGAAGGCCGTGCTGCGCTACGTCCAGGAGGACGTCACGGTCTACGCGTCGTACGGAAAGCGCGCCAAGGAGCTCGGCGAGCTGGAGCTCGGCCGGGCGGTCTACTACACCGGACGCGACGAAGGTGGCCGCCAGGAGATCGTTCTGGAGGGAAACCCGGTGTGGATCCCCGCGGGCAACCTGGGCAGGACCAAGCCGGAGCCGCCGCCCGAGCCGACGCCCACCCCGACCCCGACGCCTGCCCCGTCGCCCACGGAGGACGCCCCGGCGGGACTGGACTTCTCGGCGTGCGGCGACTCCTCGGTGGAGAACGGCCTCGTCCCCGACGCCGTCGACCTCTACCGCGCGGTCTGCAACGCGTTTCCTGCGGTCGCCTCGGGCACGACCTACGGCTACGACCCGCACGGCGAGCACATCGACGGCAAGGCCCTCGACTTCATGACCGACGACAAGGCGCTCGGCGACGCGATCGCCGCCTTCGTCCAGGAGCACGCCGCCGAGCTGAACATCTACGACATCATCTGGTACCAGCGCATCTGGACCCCCGTGCGGGCCGACGAGGGTTGGCGTCCGATGGAGGACCGCGGCGACCCCACCGCCAACCACTACGACCACGTGCACGTGGCGGTCAACTGAAAGCCGAGTCGGCGCATCTGTCTCATCGAGAACCGCCGAGTCGGCGCCACAGTAACCAAGTGGTGGGGCCCTTGTGCCCACACCGCGGGGGGGGGGGGGGACCA